>CAKMQH010000249.1 GCA_927911515.1 uncultured Neisseria sp. | reverse complement strand
CCCTAAAACAACTGCTGAACCATAGCCCAAACATACAAAAGGTCGTCTGAAACCATTTCAGACGACCTTTTTTCTTCCTAGCTATCCATATTTAACCGCAACCGCCGCATTTGCCGCAGCCGCTGCTGCAATCGCGTTTTTTCGGTTTGAATACGAATTTTCGCAAGAGGAAGAATATGCAAGTGAGCATAATCAAGCCGACGATAATATATTGAGTCATGACGATAGTATCCTAGAAGAAATTTGGTAAACCACAAATGCGGCGAAGTAAGCCATCAGGAACAAATAGCCGGTAATCATCACCATATTTTTTGTGGATTTGGTTTCACGTTTAATTACTGCCAATGTCGCGGCGCACATGGGGGCATAGACATACCAAGCCAAGAAGGCGAAGGCGGTCGGCAGGCCCCAGTTGTTGTGCACAATCGGAATCAGCGCGTTTTGTACGGCGTCTTCAGACGACGCGCTGACGGCATAGACCGTACCCAGCGCGGCAACGACGACTTCACGCGCGGCAATGCCCGGAATCATGGCGATACACATTTCCCAAGTGAAGCCCAGCGGGGCGAACAATGGTTGGATAGCGTGGCCGAGCATACCCGCCAAGCTGTAGTCGATTGCCGCGCCTGTTGCACCTGCGGGCGGTTGCGGCCAGCTTACCAAGCCCCACAAAACTACGGCAAGGGCGAAGATAATCGTACCGGCGCGTTTGAGGAAGGCTTTTACCCTGTCCCACAGGCTGGTCATGATGTGTTTGAAGTTGGGCGTGCGGAAAGTCGGCAGCTCCATCAAGAGCGGGAATTGCTGCACGTTGCCTTTCATACGCGCCAAGCGTTTCATGATATACGCTGCCAAGGCGGCAGACAGGATGCCTGCGAGATAGAGGATAAACAGCGTCAGCCCTTGCAGGTTGAAAATTCCGCCTACTGTGCGGTCAGGAATGACGGCGGCGATAATCAGCGCGTAAACGGGCAGCCGCGCGGAGCAGGTCAGCAGCGGGGCGACGGCGATGGTAACGAGGCGTTCGCGCGGGTCATTAATCGTACGCGCCGACATAACGGCGGGAACGGCACAGGCGAAACTCGACAGAAGCGGGATAAACGAGCGTCCCGACAGACCGCTTTTTGCCATGAGGTTGTCCAACAAAAACGCCGCGCGCGCAGGTAGCCTGAGTCTTCTAAAAGCAGGATGAAGGCGAACAGGATCGTAATCTGCGGCAGGAACACCAACACGCTGCCCAAACCGGCAATGACGCCGTTGACGAGCAAGTCGCTGAGGATGCCCGGCTCCATGTTGGCGCCTATCCATTCGCCCAGCGCGGTAAAGCCGCCTTCGATGGCGTCCATAATCGGCGCCGCCCATGTGTAAACCGCTTGGAACACCATAAACAGGATGACCAGCAGCATAATCATGCCCCAGACGGGGTGCAGCACGATGTCGTCGAGTTTTTTGTGCCATGCGGGCAGCGTCATCTGGGTGCGCACGACTTGTGCCAAAATCGACTCGACTTCTTGATAAAGTTTGTCGCTATCCAGCGCATCGAGCGTGCGTTCGGCAGAAGCGGGATTGGCGGGGAAAGAGCGTTTGCGCGGCAGCTTCACCACGGCTTCGCGTACCGCCTGTACGCCCGACGCGCTCACTGCAACTGTTTCCAAAACAGGTGCATCCAACAACTCGCTCAGTTTGGCCGCGTCGATATTCAAGCCCCTTCTGCGGGCGACGTCGCTCAAATTCAGCGACACCACCATAGGCAGTCCCAGCGTTTTCAGTTCCAAAATCATGCGCAGGGTCATACGCAGGTTGGTCGCGTCGGCAACGGCAATAATGGCATCGGGCGGAATGCCCATCTTGCCCACCATTACATCTTTTGCCACTGCTTCGTCGGGGCTGGTCGTGCGCAGGCTGTATGTGCCCGGCAGGTCGATAATGCGGACCGCCTCGTCGTCGAGGAAGGCACCCTCGCGCTTATCGACCGTTACGCCCGGATAATTGGCAACCTTGGCATGTGAGCCGGTCAAACCGTTGAACAAAACGGTTTTGCCGCAGTTTGGCGCACCAATCAAGGCAAAATAGCTTAGTTCCATGAATTGAACTCTCCTTTTTTGATTGTTTGATAAGTTTGGAGTGGGATTTGGGGAAAAGGTTTTGAAATTGTGTTTTCAGACGACCTAGGTCGTCTGAAAAGGATGGGGCGGTCAGATTAAATCCGCCTATGCCGCATTTTCAAAATAGAAACCTGCCTGCGTGTACGGCGGTCAGCCGTCAATCACATGGCACATAATCTTTCCTGCTTCTTCATGCCGCAACGAGAATTGCGACTGGTTGCCCAAACGTACGGCAAACGGACCACGTCCGAATCCGCCGACGGCAATCACCTGCAACGGCATTCCGCTTGAAAAGCCCAAGTCGGCAAGGCGGCGCGTAACCAGCGGGTCGAGTTCGCCGAAAGTCGAATTGGGAACGATGGAGTCGATGTGCGCGACTGCGCCTTTACTGAGTTTTGACAAAGGTATGGCAGACATAGTGTGTTTTACTTTCGTTGTCGATTGAAAAAAAAGACGGCAAGTAGAGACGAATTAGACACAGGGTAGGCAGGGGCATGTCCCAACGCCCATCCCCGTAAAAGAAGTAGTTTTGATTGTTTATCACTTTTTTTTGCGATAATAAATCTTGTTAACTTAAAAATCAAATACAAAGCGACCAAGTTCCTTATTTTCAGACGACATATTGCGACAAATCAAAGAAAGCGAATGATTCGTTGTGAAAGTCGGGAAGGGCTATTGATAAGGTTTGCATTTGGATGTTTGATAGGCAGTAAAGAGAAAAGGAGCGAATGATGAAAATCTACACCGCCGCAGAAATGCGCGAACACGAGCAAATGGCAGTCGATAAAGGCACGACTTTCGAGCAACTGATGGAAAACGCGGGACAAGCCGCCGCGGCTGATTTGCTGCGCCGTTTCCCCAAAGCAGGACGCGCGTTAATTGTTTGCGGCAAGGGCAACAACGGCGGCGACGGTTTGGTCATTGCGCGCGTGTTGTCGGAGCGGGATTGGCGGGTAGAGGCCGCCTTCGTCTTGGGAGAAAAACTGTCGCCGCTGGCGCAGTTGAATCGTGAGCGGTTGAATCATTCGGACGGCGTCAGCTTTATCCGCCCCGATGAACTGGAAGGTCGTCTGAAAACAGGTTACGACCTCGTTATCGAAGGCATTTTCGGAACAGGCTTCAGCGGCGCATTGCCTGAAAAACCGCCGCCGTTTGCCGCCTGCTGAATCAAGCTGACGGCTTCAAAATTGCGTTAGACGTCCCGACCGGGCTGAACTGCGACACCGGCGAAGCAGACAAAGACACCTTCCGCGCCGACCTGACTTACGCCTTCGCCGCTTACAAACCCGCGCATATGACTGACGCAGGCAAAGCATATTGCGGCGAAACCGTGTGTTTGGATATGGGATAGAGTGATTTTTTTTTGAGATGAGGTGTTTGGTTAGTTTCCAGCTTTGCACCAAATAAATGCCCAACGCCGTCAAGAGAAACGAGCCGAAAACATGCAGGCAGACCGCCGAAAAAGCCGTCGCCCAGCGTTGCGCTTGCATCAGAGTAACCATTTCCAGTGAAAAGCTGGAAAAAGTCGTCAGGCTGCCGAGAAAACCGGTAATCAGCAAAAGCTTCCATTGAGGATTGTCCAGCCATTCGGCGCAGATGCCGATTAAGAATGCGCCAATCCAGTTGGCAGCAAGCGTGCCGGCTGAAAGCGGAACGGATAGTGCGGCAAAGGCGAGAACGAGCAACCAGCGGGACAATGCGCCCAAAGCCGCGCCAAACGCAATCGCCATGACGTTTTGAAACATATCGAAATCCGGAGACAAGAAAAATCAAAAGGGTAGGGTTGGGGATTTTAACCGTATTTTGAACAGGCAAAAAAGGTCGTCTGAAAAGCATTTTAGGTTTTCACTTTGGTGAAATCGTGCTTTCAGACGACCTTTTTGCGTCTTCTCTTCATTACTTAAAACAACATTTTCCTACATCCTCCGTCATTTGATGTTCGTTAAAAAAATGCCTTGCCTATTCGTGTTACGCTTTGCAAACAAATTGATTTTTCAAGGGAAAGGAGCAGGGTATGCCGTCATTGAGAACGAAAATTGCCGGTTTTTCTTTTGACAACTGTCTGATGAACGCCGCTGGTGTGGCGTGTATGACAGTGGAAGAACTGGAAGAAGTCAGACAATCCGCCGCGGGCAGCTTCGTCACCAAAACGGCGACGCTGGAAGCGCGGGCGGGCAATCCAGAGCCGCGTTACCGCGATGTACCGCTGGGCAGCATCAATTCCATGGGTTTGCCGAATCAAGGCATTGATTACTATCTGGATTATTTGCTGAGCCTTCAAGAATCGCAGCCCGAACGGACATTTTTCCTCTCACTGGTCGGTATGTCGCCCGATGAAACACACACGCTGTTGAAAAAAGTGCAAAACAGCGGTTTTAAAGGCATTACCGAACTCAACCTTTCCTGTCCGAACGTCCCCGGCAAGCCGCAAATCGCCTACGACTTTGAAACGACCGAGCGGATTTTGGGCGAAGCCTTCGGCTACTTCGACAAGCCTTTAGGCATCAAACTGCCGCCGTATTTCGACATCGTCCATTTCGACCAAGCGGCGGAAGTGTTCAACCGCCATCCGCTGAAATTCGTCAACTGCGTCAATTCCATCGGCAACGGCATGTATATCGAGGACGAATCCGTCGTGATCCGACCTAAGAACGGCTTCGGCGGCATAGGCGGCGAATACATCAAACCGACCGCGCTTGCCAACGTTCATGCGTTCTACCAAAGATTGAATCCGTCCATCCAAATCATCGGCACAGGCGGCGTTTATACGGGGCGCGATGCGTTCGAACATATCTTGTGCGGCGCGAGCATGGTGCAAATCGGAACGGCTTTGCATCAACAAGGTGTCGAAGTTTTCGAACGCGTTTCGCTTGGCTTGAAAGCCATCATGGTGCAAAAAGGCTACGAGACGCTCGAAGAGTTCAAAGGCAAACTGAAATATCTGGGGTAAGTCTGCTCAGATGAAGGGGAAAGGTCGTCTGAAACCATAAATACGGTTTCAGAGACCTTTTATTACCATTCAAACGCAAAAAGTCCTCTTTGAAATCCATAGGTCGGGATAGGGCGTGTGGATTGTTGTCATTTTGTTCATAGGGCGAACATTAAAATAGGGTGTAAAGGTGTTTTATAGTGGATTAACTTTAAACCAGTACGGCGTTGCTCGTCCTTGCCGTACTATCTGTACTGTCTGCGGCTTCGTCGCCTTGTCCTGATTTAAATTTAATCCACTATAACATTTATCTCTATAAGCAGGTTTGTTACAATTTCGGGAAAATTCCAGTGGGAACGCAAAAATGCTGATGAACTCATCCACCATCCTCCCGCCTGCCATGCTCGGCATCCTCGGCGGCGGCCAATTAGGCAGAATGTTTACCGTTGCCGCCAAAACCATGGGCTACAAAGTCACCGTTCTCGATCCCGATCCGAACGCGCCGGCGGCGGAATTTGCCGACCGTCATTTGTGCGCGCCGTTTGACGACCAAGCAGCGTTGGACGAATTGGCAAAATGCGTGGCGGTGACCACTGAATTTGAAAACGTCAATGCCGACGCGATGCGCTTTCTGGCAAAACATACCAACGTTTCCCCCAGTGGCGACTGCGTTGCCATCGCACAAAACCGCATTCAGGAAAAGGCGTGGATACGCAAAGCAGGATTGCAAACCGCGCCGTATCAAGTGGTTTGCAGTTCAGACGACATCAGCGACGAAAGCGCGCAATTTTTGCCCGGCATCTTGAAAACGGCTACGTTGGGCTACGACGGCAAAGGTCAAATCCGCGTCAAAACGGTGGACGAACTCAAAGCCGCGTTTGCCGAACACGGCGGCGTGGATTGTGTTTTGGAAAAAATGGTGGATTTGCGCGGCGAGATTTCCGTTATCGTATGTCGTCTGAACAATGAAAACACGCAAACCTTCGACCCCGCCGAAAACATCCACGAAAACGGCATCCTCGCCTATTCCATCGTCCCTGCGCGGCTGAGTGCCGACGTGCAGCAACAGGCGCGGCAGATGGCGCAACGCTTGGCGGATGAGTTGGATTATGTCGGCGTATTGGCGGTGGAAATATTCGTCGTCGGCGATACGCATGAATTGGTCGTCAACGAAATCGCCCCGCGCCCGCACAATTCTGGCCATCATACGCTGGATGCTTGCGCGGCAGACCAATTCCAGCAGCAGGTACGCATTATGTGCAACCTGCCGCCCGCCGACACCAAGTTGCTTTCTTCATGCTGCATGGCGAATATTTTGGGCGACGTTTGGCAGAAAGATGGCGGCGAACCGAATTGGCTGCCTCTGCAAAGTCATCCAAACGCACACTTACACCTATACGGCAAAAAAGCCGCGCGGAAGGCCGCAAAATGGGGCATTTTACCGTTTTGTCCGCCGATGCCGATACTGCTTTTGAAGCAGCGGGAAAATTGCATCAAAGTCTTTGAATATAAAATATAATAATGGAAACAGCGTTCAGACGACCCTCTGTCCGTTTACGATAGAAACGTCGTCTGAACACGCATTACAACACATCTTACAACACATCTTGCCATGAGCCTTTTGACCATACTCCGTCCCGCAGTCGCACAAGACTGCCAAGCCATCCACAATGCCCATCTGCACGCCGTCCAATATACCTGCATCCGCAGTTATGACGATAAAGTATTGCATGCGTGGGAAGCCCTGCTGGATATCGACAGCTACCTCGAAACCATTTCCGATCCCGGCAAAGCCTTTTGGGTGGTGGAATATAGGGGCGCGATACAAGGATTTTTCCAAGTAGACTTCAAAGAAGCACAATTGGACGCGCTCTATGTCCACCCCTTCGTCCATAATCACGGCTTGGGAACTGCTTTGCTGCGCCGCGCCGAAGAGCTTGCCCATCAGGCGGGTTTGAGTTTTTTGAAACTGTACGCCTCGCTCAATTCCGTTCCTTTTTACCGCTTGAACCACTACGAATCTTTGGGTTCTGCCGTATTGCAGTTGAACAAAGACGTTAAGGTCAAGTGCGAACTGATGCGCAAATATCTATAAGCCGTTTTCAGACGACCTCCAAAGGAAGCCCAAAGGTCGTCTGAAAATGTGTTTTCCATGTCAAACCTCAAAATATCCCAACGATGAAAACAGATTTCCAATCTGCCTTGAAAGCATTAGGCAAACAAGCCAAAAAAGAAGCCGAAGCGCGGGCGAAAGAGCAAGCCTTGGCGAAGAAGCGCGAGGAAGAGAATATCGATTTCGCCAAAGCCGTGGGCGCAGTGACGCCCTTGAAAACCGCGCCGCGCTATGAAGCTCCGCGCGATAAAACGCCCATCAAACCGCGCCCGAAAGAGCAAGAAAGTTTGGCGGCTGAAGATTATTTCTACGTCGGCAGCGGCGCTTCTTGGGATGAACCGCCCGCTTCGTTCAGTAAAAACGGACAGGGGAAAATGACTTGCAACGTCTGCGCAACGGGCATTATCCCGTAGTCGCTGACGTCGATTTGCACGGCTACACGCAGGAAGAGGCGCAACAGGTTTTAAACGAATTTATCGAGTTCACCCAAAAGCGTGGCGTATGCGCCGAAATCATCCACGGCAGCGGTTTGGGTTCGTCAGGCTACAAACCTGTTTTAAAAAACATGACGCGCCGCTGGTTGATGCAGCATCCCGATGTATTGGCTTATATCGAGCCGAGAGAAGGCAATGATGGCGCGGTGCGGATTTTGTTGAAGCGCAGGCGCAGGGAAGATGAAGAATAGTTTTGTGCTAGATTGATTGCGCTGAGGCAATATTGTCTTGAGTGCAATCTACCGAACAATGTCAAAGGTCTCTGAAACTCGGAATAGGGTTTCAGACGACCTTTTCGATTTTGGCAAATGCGTAAATACTGTTTACGGCAGGAGCTTGCCCGGATTCATAATGTCGTGCGGGTCAAGCTGGGCTTTGATGGCGCGCATCAGGGCGATTTCGGACGGGGTGCGGACGCTGGGGAGCCAGTGTTTTTTGATGGTGCCGATACCGTGTTCCGCCGCGATGGTGCCGTGGCAGGCGAGGATGTGTTCATAGACGATGGTGTTGACGGCATCTTCGTAGCGGTAAGCATCGTTGCTCAAAACGTCGGGCAGAAAGGTGTTGTAATGCAGGCTGCCGTCGCCCAAATGTCCGAAGCAGACAATTTGTATGTCGGGAAAGCGGGTTTCCAGGGCGGGTGCGCATTGACGAACAAAAGTAGCGACTTGGGCAATCGGGACGGCGATGTCGTGTTTGATGCTGGTACCGAGCTTGCGTTGGGATGCGGAAATGTTTTCACGCAGCGCCCACAGTTCGAGGCGCTCTTGTTCGGATTGCGCGATGATGCTGTTTTCTTTGCCGTTTTGATAGAGAAACTCGGCAAGTTTTTCATCGAGCGAGGCATCGGGAACGGAGTCGGTCAGTTCGAGCAGGACGTGCCAATTTGCATCGGTCGGCTGTTTAAGGCGGCTGAACTCGGAAGACAATGCCAAAGCGTAGCGGCTAATCAACTCGAAACTGGTGAGGCGTTCGGCAAAATGCCCTTGTACGGCTGTTAAAAGCTCTACGGCAGATTCGATGTCGTCCAGCCCTACCCACGCGGTGGCTATGGTTTGCGGACGGGCGAAGAGTTTGAGCGTGGCGGCGGTGATAATGCCGAGCGTGCCTTCGCTGCCGATGAAGAGGTGGCGCAGGTCGTAGCCGGTGGTATTTTTGTGCAGCGGTTGGAGATGGGAAACAAGTTCGCCATTAGGCAGGACGACTTCCAAACCCAATACCAAGTCGCGCATACTGCCGTAGCGTAAAACGTTTAATCCACCGGCGTTGCAGGCAATATTGCCGCCGATTTCGCACGAGCCTTCGCTGGCAAGACTGAGGGGAAACAGCCTACCTGCTTCGGCTGCTGCTTTTTGGACGTTTTGCAGGATTGCGCCCGCCTCGACGGTGATGCTGTTGTCGGCAAGGTTGATTTCGCGGATGCGGTTGATTTTGGAGAGATTGAGCAGCACGCCGCTGGAGGCTACCGCCGCGCCGCACAAACCGGTATTGCCGCCCTGCGGGGTAACGGGGATACGGTGTTCAAAACAAAACCGTATGATTTTTTGTACATTTTCTATGGAATGCGGTTGCAAGATGATGTCAGGCTCGGAAATAAAACGGCGACGCTGGTCGTTTAAGAGAGCCGGAGAGGCTTCGAGGATTTCGGCGGAAGAAAGGAATTCAAGAAAACGGTCGTACAGATTGGGCATAACGGGCAGCAGGATGGTTTGTGTGTGTACGGAAGATTATATAGCGGATAAGGGAAGCGAAAAACGGTAAAGGTCGTCTGAAAAACAAAAAAGCAGGATACAATCCGTATCCTGCTTTTCTAACTGTAAAAATATTATTTTGCAGCAGAAGCGGCAGCAGAAGCTGCGGTGTCAGCAGCAGAAGCGGCAGCAGAAGCTGCGGAAGCTGCAGTGTTTGCAGCAGCAGAAGCAGCAGAAGCAGCGTTGTTGGCAGCAGAAGCTGCAGTGTTGGCAGCAGAAGCGGCAGATGCAGCAGCATCAGTTGCAGCGGAAGCGGCAGAAGCAGCAGTTTCAGAAGCGCCGGAAGCGGTAGGAGCAGCAGTATCAGCGCCTTTGTTACAAGCAGCCAAAGCCAAAGATAACAGAGCAGCAGCAATCAGAGATTTTTTCATTTTGAGAACCTTCTTTAAATCGATTTAAGTAGAACAAACAACAAAACGACATATCAGTCGTTTCATTTAGAGTAAAAATTCATTGCTGAATTTCCTGCATTATGCCCCACAGGGTGCTTCGGTGCAACGATACAGACGAATTAGTAATTTTTAATCAATCTGAAATGGACGAAAGACGGAAGTGAAACTAGTCCGCATTGGCTGTTATTCAATGTACATTTGAAATAAATTGTATAGTAAAATTTATTTATTTCATGTGTTTATATTTAAATAATGCGCGATGAGCCTTTGTTTTTAATGGGATTGAATGAAATGTGAGCAATTGTTACGCATAAAAGCAAAAGTTGTAAAAAAGTTACACCGTTATAAAAATTATCAAATTTTACGCTTTTGTATAATTTGGGTTAATTATTGTTTTTAAAATTTTATAATTGTTATGTTTGATAATGTTGTGATAAATCTCCGCACATGACGGCTGTGTGTTAGAATGCTTTAGATTTGTTGGCAGAGGGTTGTCAATAAAGAAAACCTGTTTTGATAAACAGTCATGATTAAAGGATAAAAAAAATGGCTATTGAAAAAAATTCCGTGGTTTCGCTTCACTATGAAATGTACGATGTAGACAACCAACTGCTGGACAAAACCGAAGAACCCATTGTCTATCTGCACGGCGGATATGACGGCATTTTCCCTTTGGTGGAAGAAGCTTTGCACGAGAAAAATGTCGGCGATACGGTTGAAGTAGCGCTGTCTCCCGATGATGCGTTCGGCGAGCAGGATCCTAGCCTAGTGCGTATTGAAGATGTCAACGTATTCCCTGTCGATGTGGAAGTAGGCATGATGTTTGAAGCCGATGATCCAGAAACCGGCGACGTTTTGATTTACCGCGTAACCGACGTAGCGGACGGCAAAGCCGTAGTTGACGGCAACCATCCGCTTGCCGGCATGAAAATTTTGTTCAAAGCGACAGTTGACGGTGTACGCGATGCGACTGAAGAAGAAATCGCACACGGTCACGTTCACGGCCCGCACGGTCATCATCACTAATTAAATTGATTGACAATCTAAGAGGTCGTCTGAAAACAGGATTGGGTTTCTGTTTTCAGACGACCTTTTTGTATTTTTCTGAGACTATTTTGGCTAAATAGAGACCTTGGCAAAATAGTCCCCTTTACCTTTTCCTGTATCGTCTTCAGATGACTTTGCGCGTTCATTTTGCTCAGACCAAAATAGGTCGTCTGAAAAGTACGGTATGGTCGAGTTGGTGCGGAGCCATTTACGAATACCCGCCCAGCAACGGCGCAACAAAATCCCACCATTGTAGAGCAAGTCCTGCATTGATTTTGGTAAGATTGTCGAGGAAATAGAAAAACGGCGGGTCTTGCACACCCTCTTGGTCTGCCAATTCCTCATTCCATGCTGCTTCCCACAGGGAAAAGCCCATGGCCGACTCTTGGCGACGTAAATGTGGGACATTTTTGAATTGATTATTATGATACTGCCAATGCAGCATGCATTTATCTTCCAGTTCGACAGAGGAAATCCGGCCTTGGAAAAAGGCGCAGGTAGCAGAAGGGTAGTCGAACAACATCAAGTGGCTTTGGCTGTAAGGGCGGACGTATCGGTCTAAAAAATCCAGAGATTTCAATATGATTTCTTGAGTCGGAACGCGCTCGAACAGTTCTGTTTCATCGTACCAATCTTCTACCAAAATGCTTTCAAATCCTGAGTATGCTTTTAACTCGGTCAGCTGTTCGGGCGTAATCAGTTGAATTTTGCCTATATCGTTTAATCGAATTTGGCGGTATCGGACAAATGCTTCGGGCAGCTTGATATCATATTGTGCCAATGCATGGAAAAAAGTTGATTCGTGTGCTTCTTGGACATAATCCGCCGTGTATGGTGCGAGGAAATTGCGCGCTGAGAGTAGGGTAAGTAAATCGCTGCCGGGCGGATAGTGCGGAGTGGTATGGGTTTGCGTCCATTCACTCTTGGGGCAGAGTATATAGCCCCAAGCGCGTTGGTGGGCATCGTAAAGCTCGCTTGAATACCATTGCTGTTATGGAGAAATTCAGTTTCAATGAAATCGAGGCAGATGCGTAGGCGGAGAGTAGAGAACACAGCGGTTTAACCGGTATTGAAGATGATTAGGGTGGGGCTTTGTTGATATGATACGTTTGTACCGCACACAACCTACCTACGAAGGCTACCGCTTGCTGCGAATATTACCGTAATTGCTTAATAAGATATTTATAAACTCCTCTCCAAACTCTCTTATTAATACCTTCTCCATAGCCTTAAATCTTTCAATGTCTACAAACCAATCTCTATCCATCATATGGAATAATCTTATAGATTCTTTTTTGGAGCTTTGAAATGCAAAAACACCCCAATTAATAGGTATATCCTGAACCGCAACCCAATTTAAATCAGTATCTGCCATAATAACTCCACCGTTGCCATAATCATTCGTAATGCCTGTTATTTTTCGTATATTTTTTATTAAATTATCATGCTCAAGAATCCAGTTTTCCACAACAATATTAAAATCACAGTCTAAAACATTAACTTGCTTATTAAAGCCACCTAAATCTAACAAGTCAGAAAATTCCTCAAGAAACTCTGACTCCATTCCAAGCCCAAAATCAAAGAACAAAAAAGTATCATACTTTGGTATTAAAAAAATTATTAGGTAAACAAAAATGCTGTCCAATAAAAATATCATTTATTTTTTCATAAACATTTCCTTTGTAACTATTTTGTAAATCTAATTTTAACTGGCTGTTTTGCTCCATTGCGGAAAAACATTGCTGATGGCTGTTCAACTATTTTCTCAGGCATACCTCTGTCAGTATTTTTAGATAAAAATTATAGAGAAGGTCTCTGAAAATTGATTTTAGACGATCTTGATGTTTTTTGGGTCTCGATCCAACCTACGCTTGCTCGTTATTTTTTCAGACGACCTTTCCCTATCCTTCTACCTAGAGTATCGTAGGTGTATGTCCAAGTCTCTTTTGTGCCGTCTTTCTTAAAAATCTTCACCTTAACCGGTTGGTCATGCAGATCGTAGAAATAGTTCTGCAATTTGCCGTCTGCAATTTTGACGGTGAATCAGGTTGTCGTTGAAGCCGTAGGGGGTGGCGGGATGATGTCTAGGAAAAGGTCGTCTGAAAATTTGAACTGACTTCAAAAACTTGGACATTCATCAACGCCTATTCAGGTATTCTGTGTAAGCTGGGTTCTGTATGCGACAGGATTCAGCTTTGTCAATGTTAAACCGCAACGCTATAAAAACACTCCGTTTTCAGCATGGCAAAGAAACTTTCCATTGGCGCATTGTCCCAACCGTTCGCCTTACGCGACATGCTTTGAATTATGGAATGTTCCGTAAGCAATTGCTTATATCCGAGCGTACGGTAAAACACGCTTTGGTCGGAATGAAGAATCGCTTCTTTGCCGGTCAGTCGGTGAGCGGTTTTGGGCAGTATTTCCTTCACTATTTCTCTGTTGGCTGCGTATGCGCAGGTAGTGGAATACGGCTTGGTATTTGAAGTGTAATGTATATTGGATCATAAAAAACTGCACTTTATGAGTTGGAGGGGATGTCCAACTCGCAAAGTGCAGTTCAAGGATTTCAGACGACCTTTTTGTACGGATAAATCAGGAAAGCGATATGTCAGCGAAGGCAGGAAGAGAGCCAAAGTTGGCGTTGGCGCGGATTGAGCAGGTGGTAGAAGCGGTGTTGGATTTCCAATTCTTCCACGGCGAAATCCATGCTCGACAAGTAGCGGGTTTCGACGTAATCGCGCGCGTTGTTTTGATCGAATTTATCTGCCGCGAGGATTTTCATAATGACTTGGCGGCGGTTACGGTCTGTGCGGACAAGTTTGCGGTATGCCTTGTCCGATGCCTGTTTGTAATCATTACGGATACGGCGCAAAGCATTGTGCTGGTCTTGCGTCAGATTAAGGGAGCGGATGTCGCAATTGGCTTGAAAATCGTCCAGCTTGATATATTGGGGGCCGGCGTGCGCTTGACCGACAGCCGTCAGCAGCGCAACCGATAATGCACAGAGGGGTAAATAAGATTTGAATCCGACAGACACAGCGTTTTCCTAGTTTCCGTAACCGCGCAAATATACCCGATTAGCGTGTGAAAGGCAGTATCCCTCCAGTTAACTTTTGTTAACTTCATATCTTTATTTTATTTCTGACAAAACATATCCTTAACCTATAATTATTTATGCATATGCTTACTTTTGTTAAATATTAACAATGCATAGTTAGTGTTGCGTGAGGCGTTGGTGGTAGAATATGAAAAATTATCCGTTTATCAAACCACACCATCCGACTGGATTTCTATGAACCAAAAATTCCGTATTGCGCCCAGCATCTTATCCGCCGATTTTGCCCGTTTGGGCGAAGAAGTAACGAAAGTTATCGAAGCGGGAGCCGATTTGATTCATTTCGACGTGATGGACAATCATTATGTGCCGAACCTGACTTTCGGCCCTATGGTCTGCGCGGCGTTGAAGCCTTATGCCACCGTGCCGATTGATGTGCATCTGATGGTCGAACCCGTTGACGATCTGATTCAGGCATTTGCCAAAGCAGGGGCGTCGATTATCACGTTTCATCCCGAAGCCAGCCGTCATGTCGACCGCAGCCTCAGCCTGATTAAAGATGCGGGCTGTCAGGCAGGATTGGTGTTGAATCCGGCAACTCCCGCCTACGTTTTGGAAAACGTATTGGACAGGCTGGACATGGTATTGTTGATGTCGGTCAACCCCGGTTTCGGCGGTCAGAGCTTCATCCCGCACACTCTTGAAAAAATCCGTCAAGTGCGGGCGATGTTGGATCAGTACGAAGCGCAAAGCGGACGGCACATTACCATCGAAGTGGACGGCGGTATTAAAACCGATAATATCTCTGCCGTCGCGGCGGCGGGCGCCGATACTTTTGTGGCTGGTTCAGCAATTTTTGGCAAGCCGGACTATAAAGCGGTGATTGATGCCATGAGGACGGAATTGGCTTCTGTGGTCTAATGTGTTGAACTGCTTGGCAAATCGTTTCTCAATCTCTGTCACATCTTGGAGTAGATTGCTTTGTTCTGCCTTAAAGCCTATCTACACTAGCTCTGCTGATAACAAAAGGTCGTCTGAAAACCAAAAAATCGGGTTTTCAGACGACCTTTTTGTATTGATCAACACTTATTTTTCCATTTTCAAGCCAAAGTGCAGGTAGGCGCGTTCGGTTGCCATTCTGCCGCGCGGGGTGCGTTGCAGGAAGCCTTGTTGGATGAGGTAGGGTTCGATAACGTCTTCGATGGTGTCCGTAGATTCGCCGATGGCGGCGGCAACGTTATCGAGACCGACGGGGCCGCCGCTGAATTTGTGCAGGATGGCTTCGAGGAATTTTCTGTCCATGACGTCCAAACCTTGCGCGTCCACATCCAGCATACTTAAAGCGGCATCGGCGACGGCGGCATCGATCACGCCGTTGTTTTTCACGTCGGCAAAATCACGCACGCGGCGCAGCAGGCGGTTGGCGATGCGGGGTGTACCGCGGCTGCGTTTGGCGACTTCCATTGCGCCTTCTTCGCCCATGTCGAGTTGCAGTAATTGTGCGGAACGGCTGACGATGGTGGTAAGGTCTTGATTTTGGTAAAACTCCAAGCGGGCAACGATACCGAAGCGGTCGCGCAGAGGGTTGGTCAGCATACCTGCGCGGGTGGTTGCGCCGACGAGCGTGAAGGGCGGCAGGTCGATTTTGACGGAACGGGCGGCAGGGCCTTCGCCTATCATGATGTCGAGCTGGTAGTCTTCGAGCGCGGGGTAGAGGATTTCTTCGACGACAGGGCTGAGGCGGTGGATTTTCGTCGATGAACAATACGTCGTGCGGCTCGAGGTTGGTCAGAAGGGCGGCAAGGTCGCCGGCGCGTTCGAGGACGGGGCCGCTGGTTTGGCGCAGGTTGACGCCCAACTCTTTGGCGATGATGTGCGCCAGCGTGGTTTTGCCCAGCCCGGGCGGGCCGAAGAGCAGGGTGTGGTCTAGGGCTTCGCCGCGTTTTTTTGGCGGCTTGGATGAAGATGGCGAGCTGTTCTTTGGCTTTGTCTTGCCCGATATAGTCGTCCAGCGTTTTAGGGCGCAGGGCGCGCTCGAGCAGCTCTTCCTGCGAGGAGATGCTTGGGCGGTGATGATGCGCTGGGGCTGGGCGGCGGTCAGGTTGTCGGTTTGCAACATGGGTTTTCCGGTGGGTTCGGGGTCGTCTGAAAAGCGGTTTGCCGTTTTCAGACGACCTTTTGAAAGGGATTCAGCCGCGTGTTTCGCGCCAAACGAGGTAATCGCGCAGGGGCGGCATGGGCGGGTTGATGCAGTGGGGGCAGATACCTGTGGTGTCTTCGTCGTCGCTGTCGATATGGTAGGCATTGGGATCGAAGCGCACCTGCTGCATCACCGCCTGCGCCAATGCTTGCGCTTGAACGACGTCGAAGCTGAATTTTTCGAGGATTTCGTTCAACAGGCGGATTTCGCCTTCGCTGAATTCTACGCTGTGTTTGAGGATAAGGCGTTGGTAATCTTCGTTGTTGATTTTAGGCAATAAATCGGTCTGAATGGTCATGATTTTTATGGTGGTAACGAAATAGCTGAGAGACAGATTATAGCGGATATGGCGGCGGCTGTTTTCAAAGGTCGTCTGAAAGTTGACGGGCTTTAGCGGATGCTGGGATAAACCGGTTCAATTCAGTATTGATTATCTGAGCATCACGGCTGTCAAAAAAATCGCCGATAAGTATGGTTTTTTCCTGATAATCGAAAGACCATGCGCCTTGTTTGCATTTTTGGATACGTAAGATATTGGGGATATCGTTTTTTTGGTTGTTTTATACCATTTTGGTAGTAGTTTTTGTTTGGGTACTCAGCTTCGCTTTCTCTTGCAACAGGAGCCTTGGGAATATTGTCACGAGACTGCCATTCGGAGATTTCTGACAGCGGGAAACTGCGCCAACGCCCAATGGAGAACAAGGTATAACCATGAGACAGGGTATGGTTACGGATCTTGATGTTTTCACGTACGAAAAGTTGCCAAAGAAGGCTGTAAACCAGTGAGCCGACCAGGTAGAAAGTAAAAAATATATGGATAAGAATTATTATTGGATCAGTGAAATAATGCTCTTCAAGGTAAAACGGCGCGATGCATGTAAGAGCAAAAGAAAGTATAAGAATTAGGGCGGTAAAACCTATTTCCTGCAAGTCATGTACAACACGCGCAGACACAGTAATGCCGTCGGGCGCGCGTTCGATTTTATAGCGTGAAGATGTCATCAATAGCTTCCTATTTTTCTGCCTTATACGCTTTTTGCAGCGGGGCGATTTGAGCCAACCGCGCCCGGTCGATTTCTTCGGCGATAAGGTGAGCTTTTCCCTGCGCGCGGCATTCGGCGGCGATTTTGCCCGAATCCACCTGATTGGCTGCTTCGAGTAGGGCGAGCCAGTGCGCGCGTTGCGGGTAGGGGCATTTTCGCGGTTCAGACGACCTTGTTTGTCTGCAATGCAGACGTTTAAGGCGGCGGCGAAGCGTTCGGGTCGTCTGAAAGCGTCGATTTTTTTTAGGACGGTTAAGATGGTTTTGTTTTTGAACTGCTCGACTTGGTGGAACATGATGTGCCAGCGGCAGACCAGTTCGGCAAGCTCGGCGCAGTGTCTCGGCGCGCGCAGCCGTTGATTGACTTCGCGTACGGGTTCGACGCCGTTAAGGTCGTGTCCGTGGTGTTTGGGCAGTATTTTGGGCGGGGTTTTGGCTTTGCCCAAATCGTGCAGCAGGGCAGCGTAGCGTTCGGGCAGGCTTAGCCCCATATCGGCGGCGCGTTGCAGCGTCATCAGTGTATGGATGCCACAGTCGATTTCGGGATGATAGTCGGCGCGCTGCGGCACGCCGAAGAGGGCGTCGACTTCGGGCAGCAAGACTTTGAGCGCGCCGCATTCGCGCAACACTTCAATCATCTTTCGGGGATTTTTTTCCATCAGACCTTTCGCCAATTCCTGCCAAACGCGTTCGGCTACCAAAGCGTCCGCTTCGCCGTTTTGCACCATTTGCCGCATCAGTTTCATGGTTTCTTCGGCGATTTCAAAACCGTAGCGCGCGGCAAAACGGGCGGTACGCAGAATGCGGACGGGGTCTTCGGCAAAGGCGGGCGAGACGTGGCGCAGAATACCTGCCGCCAAATCCTGTTGTCCGCCGAAGGGGTCAATGATGAGGTCGTCTGAATCCTGCGCCATTGCGTTGATGGTCAAATCGCGGCGCATCAAATCCTGCTCCAGCGTAACGTCTTTGTCGGCGTGGAAACTGAAACCGGCATAGCCCTTGGCGGTTTTGCGTTCGGTGCGGGCGAGAGCGTATTCTTCGTGGGTTTCGGGGTGGAGGAACACGGGAAAATCTTTGCCGACCGGCTGGAAGCCTTGCGCCAGCATGGTTTGCGCGTCGGCGCCGACGACCACCCAGTCGCGGTCTTTAACGGGCAATCCCAAAAGATAATCGCGGACGGCACCGCCGACGAGGTAGGTTTTGATGGTGTGTGTTTTCTGAGTCATTGAATTGGTCTTTGGTAACAATCAGAATGTATAGTGGATTAACTTTAAACCAGTACGGTGTTGCCTCGCCTTGCCGTACTATCTGTACTGTCTTCGGCTTCGTCGCCTTGTTCTGATTTAAATTTAATCCACTATACTTCCGTCAGCGGACGGTTGCGGTGGGCTTTGCGCATAATGCCGTCCAGCAACTGGCGCTCTTTCAGATGTTGCCGGTTTTCCGCACTGTCGTAG
Source organism: uncultured Neisseria sp. (assembly GCA_927911515.1). Taxonomy (GTDB): domain Bacteria; phylum Pseudomonadota; class Gammaproteobacteria; order Burkholderiales; family Neisseriaceae; genus Neisseria. The sequence goes on along the minus strand of CAKMQH010000249.1, from coordinate 24 downwards.
CCTTTATCGGCATAGACGGTCGTA
>CAKMQH010000248.1 GCA_927911515.1 uncultured Neisseria sp. | reverse complement strand
CTTGCATACGCCGCCAACGTCTGGCTGCCGTCGCCTTGTGCGAAGCCATCGGGTTTGCCGCGCGAAGCATTGCTTGAGCACGTCAAAACCTTCCAAGGCTGCCGCACCGCGTGGAAAAAATCGGCGAGAAAAACGGCGTGGTATTCATCGACGACAGCAAAGGTACGAACGTCGGTGCGACCGCCGCCGCGATTGCCGGTTTGCAAAATCCGCTCTTCGTGATTTTGGGCGGCATGGGCAAAGGACAGGACTTCACGCCCCTGCGCGACGCGCTTGCCGGTAAGGCAAAAGGCGTGTTCCTGATCGGCGTCGATGCGCCGCAAATCCGCCGCGATTTGGACGGCTGCGGTCTGAATTTGACCGACTGCGCCACTTTGGAAGAAGCGGTTCAGACAGCATATGCCCAAGCCGAAGCGGGCGATATCGTGCTGCTCAGCCCCGCCTGTGCGAGCTTTGATATGTTCAAAGGCTATGCACACCGTTCGGAAGTATTTATCGAGGCGTTTAAGGCTTTATGAGGTCGTCTGAAAGATGAAAAGAGGGTTGAAAATCGGTTTGGCGGCGGTTTTGCTTTTGGCAGTCGCTGCCGGAGTGGTTTGGTATTCCATGCCCATCCGTTCCGAGCAGACCGTTGCCGAGCCAAGCGAAACGCCGCTGCCTGAAGATGCCGTTATCGACAGATTGGTCGTGCATAAAAGCAAGCGCACCATGTCGGCGTACTCGAAAGGCAAGTTGCTGAAAACCTATCCCATTGCGCTGGGCAAGCAGCCCGTCGGGCATAAACACTTTGAAGGCGACGGTAAAACGCCCGAAGGGAAATACCGCATCAACGATCGCAATCCCAACAGCGCATACCACAAAAACCTCGGCGTCTCCTATCCCAACGAAGCCGACAAAACCTACGCGGCGGCACAAGGAAAAAGCCCGGGCGGGCTGATTAAAATCCACGGCATCAAAAACGGCTGGGGTTCTATCGGCAAAAAGCATCTGCAAAGGGACTGGACCGACGGCTGCATCGCGGTAACGGACGAGGAAATCGACGAACTCTACCGCAGTGTGAAACACAACGCGGAAATTGAGATTCTGCCGTAAACCTTGTGCGTCATTGCCTCAAAGGTCTCTGAAAACGTCAAGGCGGTTTCAGACGACCTTTTTGCAGCAACGGCAAACTTGTTCTTTTCCTTTATACGGTGTTACTGTTTCTTAAAAATTGCCTATAACAACATATTTAATTTTAAATCCGGTATGTCATCAAATTCCGTCATTCCCGCCCCGCCTACGCGAGGACAGACTACGGCAGGAATCCATCGTAAAACTTGAAAAGCCTTGATTTGGAAAACAGTTTCTGAATTTCAAAAATGGATTCCCGCCTGCGCGGGAATGACGACAACTGGTAAGTTGCGTATCGAAAATAAAGTCATTTAGTTATATGCGGGCAAACGGCGAAAAGGCGGGCAGTCATGCCTGACCGAAAAAACGTGTGTTCATCAATCCGAAAGGAAAACCATGAATTTTCAAGACTACATCCGTTATGATGCCGTCGGTTTGGCAGAGCTGATCCGTAAAAAAGAAGTGTCCGCCGATGAAGTGTTGCAGGCTGCTTTAAACCGCTTGGACGAAGTCAATCCCAAGCTCAATCTGTTGGCGCATGATTTGCGCGAACGCGCGGCGGCGTGGCAGGGGTCGTCTGAAAATGCCGATACGCCGCTGGCGGGCGTGCCGTTTTTGCTCAAGGACCTGCTGGCGGATTGGGAAGGCGCGCCGACATGGTCGGGTTCGCGCATGATGCAGCATTACATTGCCAAACAAAACAGCGATTTGACCCAAGCCTATCTCGATGCGGGGCTGCGCGTGTTCGGCAAAACCACCACGCCCGAATGGGGCGCGTATCCCGTTACCGAAACCGAAATTTACGGCATCACGCGCAATCCGTGGCATTTGGATTACACCGCGGGCGGCAGCAGCGGCGGCGCGGCGGCGGCAGTGGCTTCGGGCGTCGTACCCGCAGCGCACGGCAGCGACGGCGGCGGCTCCATCCGCTTACCCGCGCACAACTGCGGCGTGTTCGGGCTGAAACCCACGCGCGGCCGCAGCAGTTACGCGCCGAACGCATCGGAGGCATGGCAAGGTTTGGTATGCGACCATGTCTTGACCCGCAGCGTGCGCGAAAGCGCGGTTTTACTGGACATTGCCGCCAAAACCCAAGCCCGCGCCCTATATGCCTGCCCGCCGCCGCCCGAAAACGGTTTTGCAGACAGCCTGAAACAAGAAACAGGTCGTCTGAAAATCGCTTTTTGGAAGCAGACATGGTTCGGCGGCGGCAACGACGAAGGCACGGAAGCCGCGTTCGCCCATAGTTTGAAACTGATGCAAGACGCGGGACACGAATTGGAAGAAGCCACGCCCGATTTTGCGCCGCCCGAACAATTAAACCGAGCCGCCCGCATCATCGTCATGGGCGAAACGGCAAAACTGTTCTACCAATATCAATACGAAACCGGACAAAAACTGCCGCACCGCCTGCTTGAGCCGACAACGTGGGCAATGATTGTGCAGGGGCGGCAAATCAGCGCGGGTGAAATGGCTTGGGCGCGCGACGTGATGCTGGCGCAGGAACGTGCTGCCAAAGCATTTTTCACGCGCTACGACGTGTTGATGACGCCCGTCTGCCCGCGCACCACGCCGAAAATCGGCGAGATGATGCCGCCGCCCGCCGCACAAAAAGCCATGCGCCTGCTGTTCGGCACGCTGCGCTTAGGTTTTCTGTTGAAAAACAACCCGTTTTTAGAAAAAGAAGCCGCCGCCGCGCTGCAATACGTCGGCTATACGTCGCCGCTGAACATGAGCGGCAACCCCGCCATGAGCGTGCCGCTTTACCGGCATAACGGGCTGCCCGTCGGCACCCAGTTCGCCGCCGCACACGGACGCGAAGACACGCTTCTTAGCCTCGCCGCGCAGTTGGAACAGATACAGCCGTGGGCGGAAATACCGCAGTTGGCTTAGGGTTTGCATTGGATAAAAAGCGGTCTGTTTGCCCGAGGAAAAGATTTATAGAAGGTCGTCTGAAAACATCAAAACGTTTTCAGACGATCTTTTTTTGGTATCAAAGGGTAGGGGAGGGCGCAAAGAACGCTGGAATCCGACTGTCTTTAAAGAATCTGAATTGTTGCTTTGCCAAGAAACCTTTAGAATGACGTTTTTCTGATTTTCGATATTTTTTCAGACGACCTTCGATGTCCCGATTAGGCGGAGGGTCGTCTGAAACGCTTTGTTCTGGTTGTTTCGGGGCGGATTTTTCCGTCTGCCCGCATACGGATGTTTTTCATGATTAGTCTTTCCAAACTTCTCGACCGCCCGATTTCTTTGGACGGTCGGAAATTCGATGTGTCACTGTTGTGGATGGTTATTTTGATGACCGCCTTCAGCTTGGTGATGATTTATTCTGCGTCGATTGCCTATGCCGCGTCCGAAGGCGGCAATCAATTTTCTTTTGTCAGCAAGCAGGCGATGTTTGTCGGCGCGAGTGTGTTGGGCTGTCTCGGGCTGTCGCTGTTGAGCATGAGTTTTTGGCGGAAAATCATTCCGTTTTATTTTGCTTTTTCCGCGATTTTGCTGGTGGTGGTGTTGTTTGTCGGTCGTGAAATCAACGGGGCGACGCGTTGGATTCATCTCGGGCCGGTCAATCTTCAGCCGACCGAGTTGTTTAAGCTCGCGACGGTTTTGTATTTGTCCAGCCTGTTCACGCGACGCGAGGAAGTTTTGCGCAGTATGGACTCTTTGGGTTTGAAACCGCTGTTTGTCGGTTTGTTCAATGCTTTTCTGTGTCCGTTCAGCAAGGAAGCGCGTCAGAAAACTTGGCAGAAGCTGAAGAAGTTTAAAAACATCCTGCTGCCTATCGTGATGATTGCGCTGGGTTTGGTTTTTGTGATGGCGCAACCTGATTTCGGCTCGTTTGTCGTGATTGTGTCGATTACGATGGGTATGCTGTTTTTGGCGGGTTTCCCTTGGAAATATTTTGCCGTATTGGTACTGAGCGTGCTGGCGGGGATGGGTGTGATGATTTTGGCGGCACCCTACCGTATGGCGCGCGTGTCGGCATTCTTAGACCCTTGGGGCGACCCTTTGGGCAAAGGTTATCAGTTGACACATTCGTTGATGGCGATTGCGCGCGGCGAATGGTTCGGTCAGGGCTTGGGCGCGAGTTTGGAAAAACGCTTCTACCTGCCTGAGGCGCATACCGACTTTATCTTTGCCGTTATCGGCGAAGAATTCGGGTTTGTCGGGATGTGTATTTTGGTATTCTGCTACGGCTGGCTGGTGATGCGCGCGTTCTCCATCGGCAAGCAGGCGCGGGATTCCGGATTAATGTTCAGCGCGTATGTCGCCAACGGCATCGGTATTTGGATAGGTATTCAAAGTTTCTTCAATATCGGTGTCAACATCGGTATCTTGCCCACCAAAGGTCTGACTTTGCCGTTGATGTCTTACGGCGGTTCGGCGGTTGCCGTTATGCTGGTGTGCGTTACCTTATTGTTGCGTATCGATTATGAAAACCGCAAAAAAATGCGCGGTTACCAAGTGGAGTAAATCATGGGCGGTAAAACTTTCATGCTGATGGCGGGCGGCACCGGCGGCCATATTTTCCCTGCGCTGGCGGTGGCGGATTCATTGCGCGCGCGCGGTCATCATGTGATTTGGCTGGGTAGCGAAGGCTCGATGGAAGAGCGCATCGTGCCGCAATACGACATCCTGCTCGAAACGCTGGCGATTAAAGGCGTGCGCGGCAACGGTATCAAACGCAAGCTGATGCTGCCGTTTACTTTGTATAAAACCGTCCGCGAAGCGCAGCGGATTATCCGCAAACACCGCGTCGAGTGCGTCATCGGTTTCGGCGGCTTTGTTACCTTCCCCGGCGGTTTGGCGGCAAAACTGTGCGGTGTGCCGATTGTGATTCACGAGCAAAACGCGTGGCAGGTTTGTCCAACCGCCAACTGTCGCGCTGGGCAAAACGGGTGTTGTACGCTTTCCCGAAAGCGTTCAGTCACGAAGGCGGTTTGGTCGGCAACCCCGTCCGCGCGGATATTGCCAACCTGCCTGCGCCTGCCGAACGCTTCCAAGGGCGTGAAGGTCGTCTGAAAATCTTGGTGGTCGGCGGCAGTTTGGGCGCAGACGTTTTGAACAAAACCGTACCGCAGGCATTGGCTTTGCTGCCTGACGATGCGCGTCCGCAGATGTACCACCAATCGGGTCGAGGCAAACTGGGCAGCTTGCAGGCGGATTACGACGCGCTGGGCGTGAAAGCCGAATGCGTGGAATTTATTACCGACATGGTGTCCGCCTACCGCGATGCCGATTTGGTGATTTGCCGTGCCGGCGCGCTGACGATTGCCGAGTTGACGGCGGCGGGGCTGGGCGCGCTGCTGGTGCCGTATCCTTACGCCGTCGATGACCACCAAACTGCCAATGCGCGTTTTATGGTGCAGGCGGAGGCAGGATTGCTGTTGCCGCAAAGTCAGTTGACAGCGGAAAAACTTGCCGAAATTCTCGGCGGCTTAAACCGCGAAAAATGCCTCAATTGGGCGGAAAATGCTCGTACATTGGCGCTGCCGCACAGCGCGGATGATGTGGCGGAAGCCGCCATAGCGTGTACGGCATGATGACATGATGTCATGAACGAAACAGAGGTCGTCTGAAAACCAAGAAACAGGTTTCAGACGACCTTTTTGCAACTTGGCAGACGTATTGTGCGGGAGTATGATGTAAATAGGAATCTCTCTCATTGGAGGCTGCCATGTCTGCAAAAATCTCTCCCGAAACCGTTTCCGCCCTGTCCAGCACCATGCTGATCCCCCTGTGGGCGAAGGCAGTAGAGCAGGGGAGGGCGCAGCCGCTTTTGCGCGATGGCGAGGCTGTGCGGATGTTGGACAAGATAGACTACGACTTCAGCAAGTTTGCCAAAGTCAAAGCATCGCAGGTCGGCTGTTGCGGGCGGGCGAAGCTGTTGGACGATATGACCCGGCACTTTATCGCCGAACATCCCGACGCCGTCGTCGTGCAAATCGGCGCGGGGCTGGATGCGCGTTACGAACGCTTGGGCAAGCCGCGCATTACCGCTTGGTATGATTTGGATTTGCCCGAAGTGATTGAAGTGCGGCGTATGCTGCTGCCCGAATCGGACAATTATTATCTGGGTGCATCCATGTTTGATGAAGCGTGGATGAACACCGTCGCCGCACACGGCAAACCTGTGTTGCTCGTGATCGAAGGCGTGTTGATGTATTTCGAAGAAACGCAGGTGCAGGACTTTTTCAAACAGGTTGCACGCCGCCTGCCGAATGCCCAACTTGCTTTCGACACTATCCCCAAAGCCTACATCGGACAAAGCAAACGCCACGACGCGCTCGGCAAAATGGACAAGCCGCCCGAGTTCCGCTGGGCGATAAGTGGAACGGACGACATCCGACGGCTGATGCCGGGTGTGGAAATCATCGAAGAAGCGGGCTTGAGCAGCGTCTGCAAACCGCGTTATCCGTGGCTTTTGCGCCTTTTGTATGCGACCGCATGGGGACGGCGCAAATTGGATATGCGCTTGATGAGGATACAAGTGCCGTCAAGTTGATAAACGAGAGGTCGTCTGAAAACGGTTTTCAGACGACCTTATGTTTGTTTTTGCTGGTATTTTGGTAGCTGAAGTCGAGTTTAAAAATGGGTAATTCACCGCTGAACGAAACCTCTTTT
>CAKMQH010000247.1 GCA_927911515.1 uncultured Neisseria sp. | reverse complement strand
TAGCAAACGGCGGCCGGCGTACAATCAAAATGTTTGGCGATTTCATGCAGATAGGCATCCTGGTGCTGTTCAACATATTGAGCCAGTTTTTTGCCTATCCAATTTGACGGCATTTAGACCGGTAACTTGATGTTTTAGGCTGCCTGTTTGTTTTTTAAGGCGAATCCACAGGTAAAGCGTGTTTCTTGACAAGTTAAACGTTGCTGCGGTTTGGCTGATGTTTTGCATTGTTCGTAATAGTTTAAAGCTTTGTGTCTTAAGTCCGTAGAGTATGCCATGTTTAGACCTTCAAAGTTGAGTATTGTACCATTTTGTTTTTTAATTGACTATATGTGCAAACTGCTGAGGGTATTGAATATCCTGATGCGTAATTACTTTGCCCAAAGGTATCCAACGGCTTGATCTGAGCTTTGCCATGTTGCCCAGTAGTCCTACTTCTAGTGGTAGGATTGTAGGCTCTTCCATAAATTAACAAGAGATTTCAAATAGGTATTTTAGGTAGAATATTAATCCTCTTTTTTTGCTTTAGTATTTATTTCGCAAGTAGGTTATATTGTAAATGTTTTTTTAAATTAAATATAAACTAGAAATGATGGACACCTACCTTTGAAGCAATATTAAGTAAAACTTATTCTATAACTCAAATTCTATCTGTTTCTATTATTTTTGATATTATAACTATCTCATTTCTATTAATTTATATACGATTCAAGGTCATCTGAATAACTGTTTAAAAGCCATAGCTACAGCATATGCAAGTATATCCCGCCAAAGGCCAACCATAAGGAACAACGCCTTTTGACCATTACCTGTACCGTTACCGTCATTGGAGGAGCACCGTTTTTTGGATTTCAAACGTTGGCGGGATATTACCACGCGTTATGCAAACAAACCGGCTTCATTTTCAGCAGCAATAGAAATCCGGATTATTGCGATGCGGCTTAATATATTGTGACTACACGACCTAATACTGCACTTAAAATCCGAATTCAAGAACCTTTAATCTATCCGTATCAAGTTATTTACCGGCTTTCACGCCCTGCCATTGGCGGACCATGAATTTCAAAATAGTGGGCTGGATGGGAACCATAATAAAGCTGTTTTTCAAATCTTCTTCACTCGGGAAAATGGTGCGGTCGTCTCTGAACTCGGCTTCCATCAGTTCGCGTGCGGGTTTGCTGGAAGGGGCGTAGGTGACGAAATTGCCGTTTCTCGCGGCGACTTCGGGGTCGAGGAAGTCGTTGATGTATTTGTGGGCGTTGGCAACGTTCTTCGCATCTTTCGGGATAACGAAGGAGTCCACCCAAATCCCTACGCCTTCTTTGGGCATCATCACGCGGATTTTTTCTTTGCCGCCCGCTTCTTCGGCGCGCCGTCTGGCGATGTTCAAGTCGCCGCCGAAGCCGATGGTGACGCAGGTATCGCCGCGCGCCAAGTCGTCGATGAAGCCGGACGAGGTAAAGCGTTTGATGTTGGGGCGGTTTTTCTTGAGCAGCTCGGTTGCTGCTTTGATGTCTTCGGTATCGTTGCTGTTGGGGTTTTTACCCATGTAGTTCAACACCATAGGATAGATTTCCGCCGCGCTGTCCAAGTAGCTGATGCCGCATTGTTTGAGCTTGGATGTGTATTCGGGGTTGAACACCAAATCCCATTGGTTGTCCGGCAGTTTGTCCGTGCCCAAGGCTTTTTTCACGCGCTCGGTATTGATGGCGAAGGTATTGGTTCCCCAATAAAACGGAACGGCGTATTCGTGGCTCGGATCGACACCTTCCATCAGTTTCATTAGTTCGGGATTGAGGTTTTTATAGTTGGGAATCAGGGATTTGTCGATTTTTTGATAAGCCCCCGCCTTAATCTGCCTGCCGACAAAGGTATTGGACGGGCCGACGATGTCGTAGCCCGATTTTCCGGTCAATACTTTACTTTCCAGCGTCTCATCGCTGTCGTACACGTCGTAAGTTACCTTGATGCCGTTTTTCTTTTCAAAATCGGCGACTGTTTCAGGATCGACGTATTCCGACCAGTTGTAAATCCTCAATACATTTTGGTTTCCCGCCTGCTCCGCTTTGTCGGAGGTATTTTTATCCGAACCTCCGCAGGCGGCGAGCATGACGGCGGCTAGGGCGATGAGTGGCAAATGTTTGGTCATTATCATTCCTTGCATATCGGACGGAAGGGAAAGTAAGGGATTATAAATCAGGCACGCACTATCTGATAGCAATTTCCATTATATTGCTAGCCCGAAGGTCGTCTGAAAGTCCCTGATTCAATAGCTAGAAACAAGGTTTTGCGGTAATATAGCACCCATTTTCTTTTCACAATTACATACGGCCGGGAAGGTCGTCTGAAATCTTTTTAGTAGAGACAACGAAACATCATGAAAACCTCCGAACTACGCCAAAAATTCCTAAAATTCTTCGAATCCAAAGGCCACACCATCGTCCGCTCTTCCAGCCTCGTGCCGCACGACGACCCGACCCTGCTGTTTACCAACGCAGGTATGAACCAATTTAAAGACGTATTCCTCGGCTTTGACAAACGCCCCTACAACCGCGCTACGACCGCGCAAAAATGCGTACGCGCAGGCGGCAAACACAACGACTTGGAAAACGTAGGCTACACCGCCCGCCACCATACCTTCTTTGAAATGATGGGCAACTTCTCCTTCGGCGACTACTTCAAGCGCGACGCCATCCACTTCGCTTGGGAATTCCTCACTTCCCCCGAATGGCTGAACCTGCCCAAAGACAAACTCTTGGCGACCGTGTATGCCGAAGACGACGAAGCCTACAACATCTGGCTGAACGAAATCGGTATGCCTGCCGAGCGCATCGTCCGCATCGGCGACAATAAAGGTGCGAAATACGCGTCCGACAACTTCTGGCAGATGGGCGACACCGGCCCTTGCGGCCCGTGTTCCGAAATTTTCTACGACCACGGCGAAGAAATCTGGGGCGGCATTCCCGGCAGTCCTGAAGAAGACGGCGACCGCTGGATTGAAATTTGGAACTGCGTGTTCATGCAGTTCAACCGCGACGAGCAAGGCAATATGAACCCACTGCCCAAACCGTCCGTCGATACCGGCATGGGCTTGGAGCGCATGGCGGCCGTAATGCAGCACGTCCACAGCAACTATGAAATCGACCTGTTCCAAGACCTGCTCAAAGCCGTTGCCCGCGAAACCGGCGCGCCGTTCAGCATGGACGAACCCAGCCTGAAAGTCGTTGCCGACCACATCCGCTCTTGCTCCTTCCTGATTGCCGACGGCGTGATGCCGTCCAACGAAGGCCGCGGCTATGTACTCCGCCGCATCATCCGCCGCGCCGTGCGCCACGGTTACAAACTCGGTCAGAAACAGGCGTTTTTCTACAAGCTCGTACCCGACTTGGTGAAAGCAATGGGCGACGCATATCCCGAGTTGAAAGAAAAACAAACTCAGATTATGGAAGCCCTGCGCGCGGAAGAGAGCCGTTTCGGCGAAACGCTGGAAAAGGTATGGGTTTGTTCAACCAAGTGTTCAACGGCATGAAATTCCTGAAACTGGAAAGTCTGCTGCCGCAAGACGGTGCGGGCAAACCACTGGCATTGAAAACCGCAGAGGGTGTGGAATTCACCGCCTCCTCCCGTGCCGCTTCAGGCAAAAAGCAAATCGTTATCCGTCCCCAAGTTTCAGGTAGCCTGAACGAAGGCATGTATATCGATTTGCAGGCTGCTTTGGAAACCGCCCATATTCCCGACGCGGAAAAACCGTTTGCCGAAGCCTTGAATGCCTATTTGATGGACAACATTGCCAACAGCAAACTCGTTATCGGTGGCGAACATATCTTCAAACTCTACGACACCTACGGCTTCCCCTACGACCTGACCGCCGACATGGCGCGCGAATTGGGCATCGATTTGGACGAAGAAGGCTTCAACCGTGAAATGGAAGCCCAACGCGCCCGCGCCCGCGCCGCGCAAAACTTCAAAGCCAACGCGCAACTGGACTACACAGGCGCGGACACCGAGTTCACCGGCTACGAAAAACGCAGCCAAGACACCAAAATCATCGCCTTATACAAAGGCAGTGAAGCCGTGGACGAACTTAAAGCAGGCGAAGCAGGCGTAGTCGTTTTGGAACAAACCCCGTTCTACGCCGAAAGCGGCGGCCAAGTCGGCGACGTAGGCTTTATCGTATCGGGTGAAAACCGTTTCCGCGTCGAAGACACGCAGAAAATCAAAGCCGCCGTACACGGACAATTCGGCGCAGTCGTATCAGGTCGTCTGAAAGTGGGAGATGCCGTATCCGCCGAAATCGACAACGACATCCGCGACAGCATCATGCGCAACCACAGCGTTACCCACCTGATGCACAAAGCCCTGCGCGATGTTTTGGGCACGCACGTCGAACAAAAAGGCAGCCTGCAAAACGCCGAGCTGACCCGCTTCGACATCTCCCACCCGCAAGGCATCAGCGCGGAAGAAATCGCCGAAGTCGAACGCCGCGTCAACGCCGCGATTATCGCCAACGTACCCGTCAAAGTGGAAACCATGTCCATTGAAGACGCGCAAAAATCAGGCGCCATGATGCTCTTCGGCGAAAAAATACGGCGACTTCGTCCGCGTCATCACCATGGGCGACTACTCCACCGAACTGTGCGGCGGCACCCACGTTGCCGCACCGGCGACATCGGCTTCTTCAAAATCATCAGCGAAGGCGGCATTGCTGCAGGCATCCGCCGCGTAGAAGCCATCACCGGTCTTGCCGCACTGGCATGGGCGCAAAACCAAGAAAGCCTGATGAAAAACATCATCGCCGAAGTCAAAGCCCAAACCGAAAAGACGTACTCGCCAAAATCCAAGCCAACGCCGCAAACGCCAAAGCCTTGGAAAAAGAGTTGGCAAAAGCCAAAAGCCGAATTTGCCGTCCACGCAGGCGCCAAACTCTTGGACAACGCGAAAGACTTGGGCGCAGCCAAACTCGTCGCCGCCCAAATCGAAGCCGACGCAGCCGCCCTGCGCGAAATCGTTACCGATTTAACCCGGCAAATCCGACAACGCCGTGATCTTTTGGCGGCAGTAACGACGGTCAAAGTCTCCCTGTGCGCCGCGTATCCAAAATCA
>CAKMQH010000246.1 GCA_927911515.1 uncultured Neisseria sp. | reverse complement strand
CTATATACAAGGTTGGGTCGTGACCCTACATTCAGGTTTTGGTTGGGTTTGCCAAACCAACCTACGCTTGCTTAAAGCCCACGTTTGTGCGTGCCGCATACACTCTACCTGCAGGTTTAATGCAGGCTACGGCTTGCTTACACCCTTTCTAAAAATATTAAAAAATTAAAAGCCACAGGAGATTCGAGATGTCGAGAGATATAGGTTTAAGTATTGATTTATCGATGAATAACAAAAAAGTTTCTCGTTATGAAATACTGAAATATTTATGGGAGGATGGTTGGCGTTTTCTCGATAATGGACAATTTACTTATTTGCTGCTTGGTAATGACGACTGGGATTGGAATTCGGCCTCTATGTCGGAACAAGAAATTTTTGATTTTTTAAAAATCAAAAGTAATTCGGATGAAGTTATTGGGTTTGTAATGACATGGTCTGATACCAATATCGGTGGAAACGTCTTATTTTTTCCTAATTTTGAATTCTTATTCAGCATTAATATCAATATTAAGGAAATTTATAATAAAATAGTGGATATAAACTGGTACCTAATTAAATTACTGCCTGTTTTTGACAAGAATGGCGTTCTATATAATTCTATTGTCTATAATGAATACAGATAATTGATGAAAATTTTGAAAATTTAAATGATGAAAAGCTGATAAATATAGTTAAATAATTGATTTTGTTTAGTTTTAAAAAATTGAGCAGCAGATGTAGGTCGGATTTTCGAATCCGACAGCTTCATGCTACAAATTTTGGATAAGGAAAGGTCGTCTGAAAATAGTTTCAGAGACCTTTTCTTTATCAAACTCTAATTTGCTATCACTCTTTCTTTCAAAATCTTCAACACACTCTTCACCGTCTTAATCCTCGCCTCCACATCTTCCATCTGAGCCGTAAACCTCAATTTATCCGCTCCAGCGAGCCGGTATTTTTTTATCTGTCTGAATCAGTAGGATGATTTCTGTCGGGTCGATTTGGTGGTGTTTGCCGAAGGTAACGGTAACGGCTTCGCTGGTCGCGTCGATGGCGTCTATACCCAATTCTTTTGCGGCGAGCCGCAGGTGGTGGCTTTCGATGAGGGTTTTGACGGGTTGTTCGGGCAGGCCGAAGCGGTCGACGAGTTCTTCGTGTATGGCGTTGATTTGCTGCACGGTTTCGCAGACGGCGAGGCGTTTGTAGAGGACGAGCCGTTCGTGGATGTCGGGGCAGTAGCTTTCGGGCAGCAGGGCGGGGCTGTGCAGTTTGATTTCGGTGGTAATGCCCAACGGTGCGTCGAGATCGGGCTGGCGGCCTTTTTTTAAGGTCGCGCACGGCTTGTTTGAGCATTTCGGTGTAGAGCGTGAAGCCGACCTGCATCATTTCGCCGGACTGTCCTTCGCCGAGGATTTCGCCTGCGCCGCGGATTTCCAAATCCTGCATGGCGAGGGTGAAGCCTGCGCCGAGTTCGTCTGCCGCTGCGATGGCGTCGAGGCGTTTTTCTGCGTCTTTGGTGATGTATTCGGGCGTGAGCAAGTAGGCGTAGGCTTGGTGGTGGCTGCGGCCGACGCGCCCGCGAAGCTGGTGCAGTTGCGCCAGTCCGAATTTGTCGGCGCGGTTGATGATGATGGTGTTGGCGTTGGGGATGTCGATGCCGGTTTCGATGATGGTGGAACAGAGCAATACGTTGAATCTTTGCTGCAAAAGTCGCGCATGACTTGCTCCAGCTCGCGCTCGCGCAGTTGTCCGTGCGCCACGCCGATACGGGCTTCGGGTAACAGGGTTTCCAGACGCTCGCGCATGTTTTCGATGGTATCCACTTCGTTATGCAGGAAAAATACCTGCCCGCCGCGTTTAAGTTCGCGCAACACGGCTTCGCGCACGCTGCCTTCGCTGAAGGGTTTGACAAACGTTTTCACGGCGAGGCGGCGGCTGGGTGCGGTGGTAATCAGCGAGAAGTCGCGCAGGCCTTCGAGCGCCATACTGAGGGTGCGCGGAATCGGCGTGGCGGTCATGGTGAGGATATCGACATTGGCGCGCAGGCGTTTGAGCTGCTCTTTCTGACGCACACCGAAGCGGTGTTCTTCATCGATAATCACTAAACCTAAGTTTTTGAATTTGATGTCGTCTTGCACCAATTTGTGCGTGCCGATAACGATATCGACCGTGCCGTCCGCCATGCCTTCCAACGCGGCTTTGGTGGCTTTGCTGTTGTTGAAACGCGAAAGGCTGGCGACTTTCACGGGGAAATCGGCAAAGCGGTCGGCAAAGTTTTGCGCGTGCTGCTCGACCAGAAGCGTAGTCGGAGCGAGTACGGCGACCTGTTTGCCGCCCATCACTGCTACAAACGCGGCGCGCAGGGCGACTTCGGTTTTACCGAAGCCGACATCGCCGCACACAAGGCGGTCCATAGGCTTCGCCTGTGTCAGGTCTTTAATCACGGCGGCAATAGCGGCGGCTTGGTCTTCGGTTTCTTCGTAGCCGAAGCCGTCGGCAAAACGCCTGATAGTCCAACTCGTTGATTTCAAACTTGTGTCCCGATTGGGCGGCGCGCTGGGCGTAGAGATTGAGCAAC
>CAKMQH010000245.1 GCA_927911515.1 uncultured Neisseria sp. | reverse complement strand
GCTTCCGAAGATTGTTGCCTGCCGTTATCCCGAGCTGTCGGTAGAAGAGCAAGACCAAATTGTGCAAGGGACGCTGACTAAAATGGCGGTAACCCAGGCGGCGGCATCAAAGACGGCAAGGATTTGCCTGATAACGCGCTTATCGAGGATGAAAAAACCTATGTCAAACAAGGAGATTTTTTTGTCGATACGGTTAAATTGCAAGAAGCCGGGCAGAGTTATTCTGTTGAAGAAACTGTCAGGGAACGAGATTTGCCTGACAACGCGAAAATCAAAAATCTGCAAACAGACGAAGTCAAAACCGCTGACAACCGTTTTGTCAAAGTCGGCGAAAAATTTATCAATGTAGATAGGTTGAATGTAGATTTAATCCGCGAAGTCAATCCTTTCAGGGACGCATATGAAGTCTTGTCCAAAAATGTGGACGCGCCGCTGTTGAAAGCGATTCAGGATTATGTGCAGGCAGACCGTATCCAAATGACGGAAGATGAGGCCGCTATGCTGTGGCCGCGCATCAATGAATTTGTCCGCAACAACAATCGGATGCCTGACAAGGATTCAGACGACCCCTTGGAAAAACGCATGGCCGAGGCCTTAATCTATATCCGCAGCCAAAAAGCGGAACGCATGGTAAGGGGCTGAATATGTTGCTAAAAGGTATGCGCGTTGATTCTAAAATCAACAGTTTGGACGATATTTTTAATCACGATGATTTAGGCCTGCTTGCCGATGTCAAACCGATTGCCGCCAAAGCCGATGCCGATGCAATGGTTTTGCAAACATTCGGCGAAGTCGAATCGTTTTTCAGACGGCATGGACGTTTGCCGAACAATGATGGCAATTTGGATGAAAAAATTTTAGATAGAAAATGGCAAGCCTTGCTGAACAACAAACAGCATTGTGAAACCCTCCAGCAATACGATACGCTCAATTTGCTGAGGTCGTCTGAAAAAACGGAACGCTCTAAAGCAGAAAATGTGGTTACGCTGGAAGATATCTTCAACAGCGACGATTTGAATCTGCTTGATATAGGAAATACGGATATTTTCCGGATGGAACATATCCCGCAGCGGGCAGCAAATGGATCTCCTTATGAGGATGAAAACAATGCAGTACGAAAACCGTGTACAGATTTTTGGCGGTTTGAGACTTGGTTTAAGCAGATCCAGCATATGCTCAAACACGGCAAAGCCCACTTCGAACGCCTAAAAACGGAAACCTTCCTGCAGCCGGGCGATGTGTTCCTACTACACGGAGCTTTGTGTTACGTCGCTGATTTTGCAGAGACGGAAGACAGGAAAAGTACAAGAGGAAACAGACGGTTGCGCGTTATTTATGAAAACGGGACGGAATCCAACATCCTGACCCGTTCGCTCGCCCGCGCTGTCTATAAAGATGAAAACGGTAAAAAGGTTATTCTGGCCGATACTGAAGCCCTGCCGGATATTTTGACCGCCGATAATCAGCCGGATTTGGTAACAGGACACCTTTACATCGTCAAACTGCTTCAAGCTAAACCGCAGCTTTCCGCCTATAAAAATCTCTATAAAATAGGCTTCACAACCGATACGGTGGAAAACAGAATCGCTAATGCGGAAAACGATACTGCTTTCTTGGAAAGCAAAGTTGTCCCTGTATTGTCTTTTGAATGCCGTAATATCAATCCGCATACGTTCGAGCGTTTATTGCACGCCTTCTTTGCTGCGCAAAAACTGAATATCCGCCTGATGGGAAAAGACGGGAAAAGTTACATCCCAAACGAATGGTTTGATGTCAGGTTAGATGTTATTGAAAAGGTCGCTGAATATATTGTGAACGGCACAATTAACCAGTACCGCATGGATAACACAACTGGAAACATAGTTCAAAAACTGATGAGGTAAAAATGGTTTGACCAGCAAGAATACCTGTCAAAGTATTCTTATCCTCGGGTTACAAACTCTACTATAGTGGATTAAATTTAAATCAGGACAAGGCGACGAGGCCGCAGACAGTACAAATAGTACTGCAAGGCGAGGCAACGCCGTACTGGTTTAAATTTAATCTACTATAATTTTGGACTTGAGTTGTATGGTGTGATTCCTAGCTACTATTTTCCCAGCAAATTAAAGGTCGTCTGAAAACCTGTTTCCAAGTTTTCAGACGACCTTTCAGCTTTCAGTCAAAAAAGACTAGGCGTTGTTATGCCAAGCCTTTTGCTTTCAACACTTCCAACATGGTGCTGCCCAATTCGGCAGGGCTGCGGGTGTAGGCGATGCCGGCTTTTTCGAAAGCGGCGAATTTTTCTTCCGCAGTACCTTTGCCGCCGGAGATAATCGCACCGGCGTGGCCCATGCGTTTGCCTTTAGGAGCGGTAACACCTGCGATGTAACCGACGACGGGTTTGGTTACGTTGGATTGGATATATTCGGCTGCTTCTTCTTCCGCAGTACCGCCGATTTCACCGATCATGATGATGGCATCGGTATCGGGGTCTTCTTGGAAGAGTTTCAGCGCGTCGATTTGGTTCATGCCCGGAATCGGGTCGCCGCCGATACCGATACAGGTTGATTGACCCAAGCCCAGTTTGGTGGTTTGTGCCACAGCTTCGTAAGTCAATGTACCGGAACGGGAAATGATGCCGATGCGTCCCGGAGTGTGGATGTGGCCCGGCATAATGCCGATTTTGCACTCACCCGGAGTAATCACGCCCGGGCAGTTAGGGCCGACCAAACGTGTACCGTTACCGTTGGTTTCCAAGTAGCGTTTGGCTTTGAGCATGTCCAGAGTCGGCACGCCTTCGGTAATCACAACCACCAAGCCTACGCCGGAATCAACGGCTTCAACGATAGAATCCAACACAAACGGAGCCGGAACGTAAATCACGGATGCGTCCGCGCCGGTTTCTTTAACGGCTTCTTTCATGGTGTTGAACACGGGCAGGTTCAGGTGGGTTTGACCGCCTTTGCCCGGGGTTACGCCGCCGACGACTTTAGTGCCGTAAGCCAGAGCTTGTTCGGAGTGGAAAGTACCGTTTTTACCGGTGAAACCTTGAACCAATACTTTGGTGTCTTTATTAATCAATACGCTCATTCTTTTCTCCTTAGGCGTTTACGGCTGCGACAATTTTTTCGGCTGCGTCATTCAGACCGTCGGCGGAAGTCAGTTTCAGACCTGATTCGTTCAGGATTTTCGCGCCGAGTTCGGCGTTGTTGCCTTCCAGACGGACAACGACAGGCACGTCAACGTTGATCTCTTTCACAGCTGCCACGATGGCTTCCGCAATCATGTCGCAACGGACGATACCGCCGAAGATGTTGATCAATACGCCTTTGACGGATTTGTCTTCGAGAATCAGTTTAAACGCTTCAACTACGCGCTCTTTGGTCGCGCCGCCGCCTACGTCGAGGAAGTTGGCAGGTTGGCCGCCTTTGAGTTTGATGATGTCCATGGTTGCCATCGCCAAACCTGCGCCGTTCACCATACAGCCGATGTTGCCTTCCAGCGCAACGTAGTTCAGGTCGAATTCGGAGGCTTTCAGCTCGCGTTCGTTTTCTTGGGATTTGTCGCGCAATTCGGCGATTTTCGGCAGGCGGTAGAGGGCGTTGCTGTCGATACCGATTTTGCCGTCCACACAGGCCAGCGCGCCGTTTTCGCGGACTGCCAGCGGGTTCACTTCAAACAGGGCAAAGTCGTTTTCGACAAACGCTTTGTACGCGCCGGTCATCAGTTTGACGAACTCGTTGATTTGTTTGTCTTTCAAGCCCAGTTGGAACGCAACTTCACGCGCTTGGCAAGGTTGCAGGCCGACCAGCGGGTCAACGGTTACTTTGAAGATTTTTTCAGGGGTTTCAGCGGCAACTTTTTCGATTTCCACACCGCCTTCGGTCGAAGCCATAAATGTGATGCGACGGGTAGAACGGTCAACCACCGCGCCCAAATACAGCTCGGTTTGCACCGGATACATGTCTTCGCAAACCAAAACACTGTTGACCGGCTGACCGTTGGCATCGGTTTGATAAGTAACCAGATTGGTGCCAATCAGGCTTTCCGCCACTTCTTTGGCTTCTTCACGGCTTTTGACGACTTTTACGCCGCCCGCTTTACCGCGTCCGCCTGCGTGGACTTGGGCTTTGACGACGGCAAATTTGCCGCCCAATTTGTCGTAAGCGGCTGCGGCTTCTTCGCCGTTGTGCGCCAAAATACCGCCTTGCACGGGCAAGCCGTAGCTTGCCAGCAGTTCTTTAGCCTGATACTCGTGTAGATTCATGGATTTCTCCTTTAGATTAGTGGAATGCCCTGAGACTGCCAAGGCACACAGGGG
>CAKMQH010000244.1 GCA_927911515.1 uncultured Neisseria sp. | reverse complement strand
TATGGCGCAGGATTTGGCGCGGTTGGACGAAGCCGCAGGCCTGTCGGAGGGCGATTTCGACCTGATTGTGTCCGGCTTGGCCATCCATCATTTAGAAAACGGGCAGAAACAATCGCTGTTTCATCAAGTTGCCCGCCTGCTTGTGCCAAACGGCCGCTTTATCAACGCCGACCAAGTGTTGGGCGAAACCGCAGCCGCCGAACGCATCTATACCGAAGCATGGCGGCAGCATGTTATGCATAACATCGCGCTGACCGAAGCCGAGAAAAATGCCGCATTCGAACGCATCAAACTCGACCGCATGGCTACGTTATCCGACCAGTTCCAATGGCTGCGAGAAGCCGGGCTTCAGGCCGATTTGTATTTCCAACATTATAATTTTGTTGTTTTCGCCGCTGTCAAACCGTCAGAATGCGGGAGATAATCCGATGAACGATGCCCTTATCCAAACTTTCTCCCTGACCTTTGGCTTCCCCTACATGCAAACGCGGCAAGAATTGCCGCCGTTGGAAGGCGGGCGGCATCTGCGTTTGGGCGCGTTGGACGGGTTTTACCGCAATATGGACGGCGCGTGGCGGAGTGAAAACCCGCTTGCCGATTATTGGCTGGAAATGGAAACCCTGTTTTTGCAATGGTTGCCTTATGCAAGGCTGCCGGATATTTGGAACGATTGGGCGTTTGGCTGGAATGGAAAAGCCAAACAATATCTGCCGATAGAAGGTTGGCGCGAAGAATGGGTGGTGTTTGGCGTAATGTTTGACGATTCGATTCTTTTTGCCGATACCGTCGCACCTGACAGCCCTGTTTATTGGCTGATGACCGGTTACGGTACGGTGGAAAACCGCCGCCTTGTCGCGCCGTCCGTGGCTGCTCTGATGCAGACTTTATTGGCAATTTATGATTTTGAACAGAAATGGCAGGCAGAGGGCAGGGCGGTTTATGATGAAGAAGGCTGTTGTACGGCTGCAGAATTGAGTGCGGCATTGCACGATTTGCTGTACCGAGAACTGCCGCCCGAATGTGCGGCAGGGTTTGAAGAAGCGTTTTGGGGATGATGTCGGTTTGAGGCCGTCTGAAAACGGGTAGAACGGTTTTTCAGACGACCTTTTCGGGATAACCGACTACGCGTCAATCTTGTTTATCAACAATTAATTGTATTTTGAAAATTTGGAGAAAATAATGAAATCAGTTGTACTTTTGGGTTCTGTTTTACTGTTGTCGGCGTGTGGCTCGATGCAGAGTCAGGTTGTGAAGAAAAACGTTTCTTTCGATCCGGGCATTCAGGCGCAAATCCGTTCGTATGGTTCATATGGTTCGGATTTGATTCGCATATATCCTGAAACGGACTGCGCAAAATGGGAGGGAACAAAACGGAACGCGGTAAACCGTCGTTTTATCAACGGATTGCCGCGTAAGGTTAGGAATATTTCGATAGGTATTCCGCCTACCGAGTTGAGCCGTAAAACGGAAAAAGACACCGGATTCGTTTTCCGTGATTCTTATCGCGAGATGGTCGTATCGGCGAATCAGCCTGTGGTTTTGGACGGCGCATTTTCGTCTCAAACGAGAAATCAACATTATAGTTGTCGAGTCGCCGCTTCTTTCACACCGAAGGCAGGCGAGGCTTATGAAGTCCGCTACCTGTCAGAGGAAGAGGGATGCGATATTGAGGTTTACCATATCGGTCATGAGGAAAAAGACGGCGTCCGCCAAACCAAAAAGCTTACTGCAAACTATTGTGCAAAACCGGGAACAAGCTTTTAAAGATGTGGTACGAGAAATTTGACTTTCTCAGCCGCGAAGCTCCCGCATCTGATGAGGATTTGGCGTGTTTTTTCAGACGGCGGACAAGCATATCGGCGATGAAGGTATTCGTGCTTTGGCGCAGGCTTTCCCTGAAGCGGGTGTGGCGGAGAAATTTGCCGCCACTTGTCTGCGGCTGCCTGATTACTTTTATATTCCCGAAGAGATGGAGCAGCTTTGGCGTTATGCCGTAAGCGGCGAAATCGAAGGAAACGGGCGGGAATTCGGCTATTTTTCGCCGAAAGACGTGGTGGAATTTTATTTCAGTTACGAATTTTGGTTTTACGCCCCGCATTTCCTGCCGGTTGCCTTTGACGGCGGCGGTGTATTTTATGTTTATGATTTCCGCCAGCCTGACGATTTGCGGATTGTGTTGGCAGATTCGGGCTTCTACGGAGAAAAAGAAGGCGAATACACGCCTGCGGGTAAAACGTTGGCAGAAGTTTTAAGTCGGGAACCTGATTGATGTAGTTTTCGTTCTGCGGCCGCTTTGTGTTTTCAGACGGCCTTATCAGAGCAAAACCGCAAGGCCGTCTGAAAAACGAATAGCAGATTGAGGAAATTCTAATGAACACCGTTTCCATCCAAAACCTTTCCCACCGCTACGGCAAGACCCTTGCGCTTGACGATATGTCGCTGGAAATTCCGAAGGGCGCGACGGTCGGTTTGATCGGGCCGGACGGTGTGGGCAAATCGACGTTGCTCTCGCTGATGGCGGGCGTGAAGGTGATTCAGGACGGGCGGGTGGAAGTGTTGGGCGGCGATATGGCGGACAAGGATGTGCGGCGGGACTTGTCGCACCGCATCGCCTTTATGCCGCAGGGTTTGGGGCGCAACCTGTATCCTACCTTGTCGGTGTATGAAAATATCGATTTCCACGCGCGGCTGTTTGGTTTGGACGGGCAGGAACGCACGCGGCAGATTGCGCGGCTGATGGAGGCGACCCGCCTTGCGCCGTTTTCCGGCAGGGCGGCGGGCAAGCTCTCGGGCGGGATGAAGCAGAAACTGAGTTTGTGCTGCGCGCTGGTGCACAGCCCGGATTTGCTGATTTTGGACGAACCGACCACGGGCGTAGACCCTTTGTCGCGCCGCCAGTTTTGGGCGTTGGTGGACGATTTGCGGCGGGAACACGCGGGCATGACCGTGATTGTGGCGACCGCCTATATTGAAGAGGCGCAGCGTTTCGAGCGGCTGCTGGCGATGGACGCGGGCAGGCTGCTGGAAAACAAGCCTACCGCCGACGTGCTGGCGGATTACGGCACCGACGTGTTGGAAGAGGCCTACGTCAAAATGTTGCCGCCGGAGAAACAGCAGGGTTCGGGCGGTTTGAAGATTACGCCGTTCGTTCTCGATCCCGCTGCGCCGCCCGCGATGGAAGCGCACGCGCTGACCAAGCGTTTCGGCGATTTTACCGCCGTGGATCACGTCAGCTTCACCATTCAAAAAGGCGAGATTTTCGGCTTTCTCGGCAGCAACGGCTGCGGCAAGTCCACTACCATGAAAATGCTGACCGGCCTGCTGGAAGCGACCGAAGGCGACGCCACGCTGTTGGGCAAGCCGATAGACGCGGGCGGCTTGGATACGAAAATGCGCGTCGGCTATATGTCGCAGGCGTTTTCGCTGTATGAAGAGTTGAGCGTGCGCCGCAATCTGGATTTGCACGCCAGACTCTACCAAATGGGTGCTAAAGGCGCGGCGGCGGTGGAAGAAGCTCTGCAACAGTTTGATTTGGCAGACGTTGCCGATACCGCACCCGCATCGTTGCCGCTGGGCATCCGCCAACGCCTGCAACTTGCCGCCGCCTGTCTGCACCATCCCGAAGTATTGATTTTGGACGAACCGACTTCGGGGGTCGATCCCGCCGCGCGCGATATGTTTTGGCGGCATCTTCTGAAACTCTCCCGCGAAGACAAAATCACCATTTTCGTTTCCACCCACTTTATGAACGAAGCCGCCCGCTGCGACCGCATTTCCTTTATGCACAAAGGCCGCGTGCTGGCGGTGGGCACGCCCGCCGAACTGGCGGCAAGGCAGAATGCGCCGGATTTGGAAGAAGCGTTTGTACAGTATCTGATTGAAGCGGAAGGCGGGGAAGGTGAGGAAAGGTCATCCCGCCAGGAGGCTGCGCACTCTGGAAGTGAACAGCGCGAGTTTCGCCAAGACGTAGACGGCGTGCGTGAACAAAGTTCACACACCCTATCGGCGGAAACTTTGACCGTAGGGTGTGTGGCGCAAGCCACGCATGCGGAAGGGGAATCGGATGACAGGCATTCTGAACTTTCAGACGACCTTCAAGGAAAAGATACAGGGTCGTCTGAAACCCAAAACGGCGT
>CAKMQH010000243.1 GCA_927911515.1 uncultured Neisseria sp. | reverse complement strand
TTAGCTCAAAGAGAACGATTCTCTAAGGTGCTGAAGCACCAAGTGAATCGGTTCCGTACTATTTGTACTGTCTGCGGCTTCGTCGCCTTGTCCTGATTTTTGTTAATCCACTATATAAATCAGCTTTAAATCCACTTTATTTCAGACGGGCTTTAACATGACGACACTTTTCCGGCAGGATGATTTGAACCCTCAAGATGCGGCAGAATTTCTCTACACATTGAGCGCGGCGTATTTGGATTATACGGATGCGGCAGGCGATGAGGAAATGCGGTGTTTGAACGACGAGCAGCACACGCTGACGGCTTACTGCTATTTGGACAGCCAAGTGCAGGAGGGCGGCTTTGTGCAACTGATTGCGGCGGGTTATGGCGGATATGTGTTCCATAACCCCGTTGCCGACAGCCTGCGCCGCTGGCGGATTAAACCGACGCCTAAAATTTTGGATAAGGCGAAGGCTTTATACGAGCGGGACGGCGTAAGAATCGAGGAAATGGCGGATGGCGGGGTATCTTTGGACGAGATTCGTGCTAAGTTTCCCGATTTTGAGGAATTGGACGGCGAATATTACGAAATCGCGGACGACGATATGGCGGCGGCTGTGGCGTATGTGTTGGCAAATTGGGAGAAGTTTGCAGAGATTGCGGATTGATGGGGCATTAAGAAATATAGTGGATTAAATTTAAAATCAGGACAAGGCGACGAAGCCGCAGACAGTACAAATAGTACGGCAAGGCGAGGCAACGCCGTACTGGTTTAAATTTAATCCACTATATTGAACGGATTTCCCTGTGTGGGAGGTCGATAACAAAAGGTCGTCTGAAACCTGATTCGGTTTCAGACGACCTTTTTTTTTCAGACGAGCTTAAGCATAATGCCGCTCTTCGCCTTTGCCGTCCACATTCTCGGCGCAGCGTTTGCAGATGGTTTCATGACCTGCGACTGTGCCGATGTCGTGGGTGTAGTGCCAGCAGCGTTCGCATTTTTCGCCGTCGCTGGCTTTGGCGGTAACGGCGAGTTCGCTGCCGGTTTTAACTTCGACTTTGGACACCAAGAGGGCAAAGCGCAATTCTTCGCCCAGGGCGTTCAGGTAGTCGGCGGTGGCTTCCGGTGCGGTGATTTTGGCTTCTGCCTGCAAGGACGAACCGACGGTTTTGTCGGTGCGCAAAGGCTCGATGGCGGCGGTTACGGCTTCGCGGGCTTCGCGGACTGCCGTCCATTTTTTCACCAGTTCGGCTTCGGCTTTTTCGTTGATGGGCGGGAACTCGTGCCAGGTGTGGAAGAGGACGCTGTCTTCTTCGCCGCCGCCGATGATGTCCCAAGCTTCTTCGCCGGTGAAGCACAAAATCGGTGCAATCAAGAGAACCAGGCTGCGCGTGATGTGATACAGGGCGGTTTGCGCGCTGCGGCGGGCGTGGCTGTCGGCTTGGGTGGTGTAGAGGCGGTCTTTCAGGATGTCGAGGTAGAACGCGCCCAAGTCTTCCGAGCAGAATGCGACGATGTCTTTCACGGCGAAGTGGAAGGCGTAGCGCGGGTAGTAGTCGCCTGCCAGACGCTCTTGCAGTTGGCGCGCCAATACTAAGGCGTAGCGGTCGATTTCGACCATGTCTGCCTGCGGTACGGTGTGTTCGAACGGGTCGAAATCGCTGAGGTTAGCAAATAGGAAGCTCAAGGTGTTGCGGATGCGGCGGTAGCTTTCGGTGACGCGTTTGAGGATTTCTTTGGAAATCGCCAATTCGCCGCTGTAATCGGTGGATGCCGCCCACAGGCGCAGGATGTCCGCGCCGAATTCGTTATAGACTTCTTGCGGCGCGACGACGTTGCCGATGGATTTCGACATTTTGCGACCGTTTTGGTCAACTACGAAGCCGTGGGTCAGAAGCTGTTTGTACGGGGCGCGACCCATGGATGAGGCGCAGCCGGTCAGCATGGAGGATTGGAACCAGCCGCGGTGTTGGTCGCTGCCTTCGAGGTAGAGATCGGCGGGCCAGTCCAATTCTTCGCGTTGTTTCAAGACGGAATAATGGGTCGAGCCGGAGTCGAACCATACGTCCATCGTGTCGGAAAGTTTGTCGTAGTTTTCGCAATCTTCCGCGCTCAACAATTCGCTTTTATCGAGTGAGAACCATGCTTCGATGCCTTTTTCTTCGATTTTCAGGGCGATTTTTTCCAAAAGCTCGGCGGAATTAGGATGCAGCTCGCCGGTTTCTTTGTGGACGAAGAAGGTCATCGGCGTGCCCCAGTAACGTTGGCGCGAAACGACCCAGTCGGGGCGGCCTTCAATCATGGCTTCGAGGCGCGCGCGACCCCATGACGGGAAGAATTCGGTGTCGTCCACGGCTTTGATGGCTTTGTCGCGCAGGGTTTTGCCGTCGCTGCCGGCTTTGTCCATGCCGACAAACCACTGACCTGTCGCGCGGTAAATCAGCGGGGTTTTATGGCGCCAGCAGTGGGCGTAGCTGTGTTCGATTTTGCTGCTAGCCAAGAGGTTGCCGGTTTCTTCCAGCCATTGCAGGATGACGGGATTCGCTTCCCAAACGCTCATGCCTGCCACGCGCGGCGTTTCGCTGATGTATTTGCCTTCGGCGTTGACGGGGTTATAAAGCTCGATGCCGTATTTGTTGCAGACGGCGTAGTCTTCCAAACCGTGTGCGGGGGCGGTGTGCACCAAGCCCGTACCGGCGTCGGTGGTAACGTGTTCGCCGTTGAGCATGGGAATATCGCGTTCGAGGAACGGATGATTCATGTGCAGGTTTTCCAGCTTGTCGCCGGTGGTTTCCGCGAGGACGTTGAGGTCGTCTGAAACGAAGCCATAGCGTTTGAGCGTGTCTTCCGCCAAATCTTTCGCCAATACCAATTTGCCTTTGGGCGTATCAATCAGTTGGTAAACCACGTCCGCACCCGCAGACACGGCTTGGCTCGCAGGCAGCGTCCAAGGCGTGGTCGTCCAGATGACGGCAAACGCTTTGCCTTCGATGCCGGACAAACCGAATGCGGCGGCAAGCGCGGCGGTGTCTTTAAACGGATAACCGACGTCAATCGCAGGCGATACTTTGTCTTTGTATTCCACTTCCGCTTCCGCCAGCGAAGAACCGCAGTCCAAGCAGAATTGAACCGGTTTTGCGCCGCGATAGAGATAGCCCGCTTTGTAGATTTCGCCGAGCATACGCACGGTATCCGCCTCGGTTTTGAAATCCATGGTCAGGTAGGGGTTGTCCCAGTCGCCCAACACGCCCAGACGGATGAAGTCTTTTTTCTGGCGGGCAATCTGTTCGGCGGCGTATTCGCGGCACAATTCGCGGAAGCGGGCTTTGGGCATGTCTTTGCCGTGCAGCTTTTCCACCATCACTTCGATGGGCAGGCCGTGGCAGTCCCAGCCCGGCACATAAGGCGCGTCGAAACCGGCTTGGGTTTTGCTGCGGATGATGATGTCTTTGAGGATTTTTGTTGACGGCATGACCGATGTGGATGTCGCCGTTAGCATACGGCGGACCGTCGTGCAGGATAAATTTCGGACGGCCTTTGGCGATTTCGCGCAGTTTTTGATAGCGTTTGTGCTCGTACCAGCTTTTCAGCCACGCAGGCTCGCGCTTGGCAAGGTTGCCGCGCATCGGAAACGGGCTTTCGAGCAGGTTTACGGTTTTGCTGTAATCGGTCATGTTGTGATTCTCTATGGTTTCGGTATTTCGGTTTCAGACGACGTTTTGCAAACAAGGTCGTCTGAAAAAATGCAAGGGGCTATTGTAGCGGAATTGTATTGTTTTTATAAGGGGCTTGGCGCAAGGGCGGGGAGTCGGTTTTGCCGTCATTTTTGCGGTTTGACGGATTCACATTAAACCGAGGCGGCATAGTCTCGATTTGCTTTGATTTTTCGTTACTTTTTTAATGAAGGTTGACCCGATACTAAAATTAAATGATAATCTGTATCATTATTATTATAAATAGATGAATTTAGTTTCATTATTTTGCAAAACACTCAGCTCTTCACTTGCGTTTTGCGTCTGCTCGTCCCTTAAACCTCAAAATAGGCGACATACTCAAGCAATGCTTTTCAAATCAAAATTTACCCTTCTTTTTCTAGCGGTTTCCGCTATTCCCGCTTCTGCTTTTGCTGAATCTTCCAACCATCCAATTACCGCCGATGAATACCGTGCCGCTGCCGTGGGCGTACTGCCGACGGTTGAAGTGCGTGGAAAGCGTGCGGACAAGCCGTTTCGAACACCTTCTGCGGTCAGCCACCGCGATGCGGACGAATTGGGGCAGGATGCGAACACGCTGATCCGCACCATGCCCGGCACGTTTACGCAACATGATTTGGGGCAGGGCGGTTTTGCCGTCAATATCCGCGGACTGGAAGGCTTCGGGCGTGTGAATACGACGGTGGACGGCGTGACGCAGACCTTTTTCCAAGCCAATCCGGCACACGGTTGGAACGGCAACACCACTTACGTCGATGAAAACTTTATTGCGGGTATTGATGTATCGCGCGGTTCGGTTGCCGGCGTGGGCGGCGTGAACGCCTTGGCGGGCAATGCCGAATTGCGGACGTTGGATGTGGATGATTTGGTTGCCAAAGACCGCAAATTCGGTTTTCAGACGACCTATCGTCAAGGTACGAACGGCTACGGCAAAAACGGCATGATGGGCGCGGCGGTACGCCACGAATTTGAAAACGGCGGCAGCATCGGTTTTCTCAGCGCAATCAGCGGCAAGCGCAAGAGCGGCTATAAAAACGGTGCGGGCGAAGTGATTGCCGGCGATGAATTTGACGCGGATACGGCGGCGGAAAGCGGCATTCGTTCGTGGGGTACGCTCAACAAGCTGCACATCCGACCCAGCCGGTACCACAGCATTATTCTCGGCCATATGATGAACCGCGCGCGGTTTACCAACAACCACAGCCCTTTGCAGGTCAATACGCAGACGGGTTTGCTGAAATACCGCTACAACCCTTTGTCCGACTGGGTGGACCTCCAGCTTGACGCATCTTTCAGCAATGCGCGGCAGAAGTTTTTACAGGGCGAAAGCGCGCGCGAGGATTACGTCGGACGTACCACGCGTAGCCCGACCATTTCGCTGACCCTGCAAAACCGCTCGACCACCGACATCGGCAACAGCGAATTGTCATTGAACTACGGCGCGAAATTCATGCGTACGCGCTACAACAGCAATTACGAAAACAACACCATGCTGCTTGCCGAAGGCAAACAAAACCTCGACAGCGCATTTTTCGATGCCGAGTGGAAACCCGGAAAATGGACGCTTCATGCCGGTTTGGGCTATGAACGCTACGGCCTGCGCGGCTATCTGCCGCCGACCGACGACGACGGCGCGATTATCCTGCCGCGCGGCGGCGACATCCGTTTCAACCGCAAAGAAGACCATCTTAACCCGCGTTTCGGCGTTGCGTACAAACCGTGGGACTGGTTGCAGGTTTACGCCAATATCGGCAAAAGCAGCCGCAGCCCGACCGTGCAGGAATTCATGTACGTCAACAACGTCCAAGGCAGCCCGTATTCGGTTAATCCGTATTTGAAGGGCGAATCATCGTTCAACCGCGACATCGGCTTCAATATCCACAAACAAGGCATTTGGAAAGCGGACGACACCCTCAACTTGAAAGTCGGCTATTTCAACAACCGCGTGAAAAACTATATCGTCCAAGACCAGTTTTATATCTGTCGGGATAACGGCGTACAGCGTTGCACCATCGACGAAGCGGTCGGCAGCGACAGCAATGCGATAGGTGTGTTCCGCAATATGCCCGACACCACCAAAATGCGCGGTTGGGAAATCGAAGGCGGCTACGACTTCGGACGCGGCTACATCAATCTCGCATGGAGCAAAACGCGCACCACTTTCCCGCATGATTTCCTTGCCGATTTGGGCTTCTCTCATATCCGCGCCATGCCTTCCAGCGTTTGGATGGTGGATACGGGAACGCGCTGGCTGGACAACCGCCTGACAGTCGGTACGCGCATCAGCTATACGGGCAAAGACACCGTAGCGGAAGGCGTGGATGTCGATACTCAGGTTCAGACGACTCGCCAAGTCGCCGGTAATCCCAAAATCATCGACCTTTACGCCACTTGGCAGGCGCGTAAAAACCTGCGTTTCTTCTTCAATATCGACAACCTGACCAACCGCGTTTACAACTATCCGCTCAGCGGCGGCACGCTCGCCACGGGTAATTTGGGCGAGGGCAACAACGTCAACCAAGGCACGGGACGCGGTCGGACGATATACGGCGGATTGACGTTGAAGTTTTAAATCAAAATTTGAGTGTAATGACTGTAGTTTTGAAAAATTTTAATTTCCTAAGAACTTTATTAACAAGGAGATTGTAAATGAGTAAGAAATCTGAAAAGAGATACAACAGGCTATGTTATGTCTGTTACACCGGCACAACGGAATGCGCTTTTAAATTCTATCTATAATAAAACAATCGAAAATAAAGCTTATGGTTTAACAGATCGTAGTTGCTCAAACGAGCTGATAAGTTCCTTTGGTGATGCGGGATTGAATATTGTTGATCCGAGATGGTCGCTTGGTGCTGTATTTTCTCCAAAAGACATTATGAATTTCTTGGAAAATTCGGGACAGGTTCGCAAGAAGAATCTATATCCTAAAAAGAAATAGTTTTAGTTTGTTGGAAACACTCGGTAAAAGTTCGGGCATATAAATGTCTGACCTAAGACGATTTTCAGACGACCTCCAAGGAGGATTTTCCGATGAATAAAAAATTCATTTTTCCAATTATTCTTTTGCTTTTAATAGGGAGGGTCTACTACGCCTGCGTCTCGCCTCGCTGGACGGGATATTTCCCGGTCAAGGCAGGTATCATTATTCATCCTTCTGATAACCAAAACTACACTGATGACCATTATATTTTTGAAGTGGGTAATGACGTAACCAAAACACAGGACGGCGACATTTGCCGCATATCTAAACGTTTTTACCTTAAGGAAAAATCTACACTATCCGCTATATAAAATGTAAAAACGGGATTTCCGGATATGTGGAAGACCATCCCTATATGGACGAGTATTTGAAAAAACAAATAAAGGTCGTCTGAAAACCGCAACCTCTCTTTTCAGACGACCTCAAACTGGAGAATAGCCTATGTTCAAACGCATCCTATCCGTCCTGGCCGCCCTTTGGCTGTCCGCCGCCGCATATGCCGCAGCACCCGAGGGGCGGATTTACGATACGCAGGCGGAGCGGGAGATTGCGCCGGAAGCCTTGGTGCAGCAGTTGAAACAGGCGGATGTCGTCTTAATCGGCGAAAAACACGACGAAGCGGCGCACCACAATGCGGAAGCATGGCTGTTGGCGCAGACCGCCGACGCAAGGCAGTCAGGCTCGGTACTTTTGGAAATGCTGGACGCTTCGCAGCAGCGGCAGGTTGGCGAAGTGCAGGCATGGATGCAGTCGGGCGGCAAAACCACGCCGCGCCGCCTGAATGAAAAAATGGGCTGGAACAACGCATGGCAATGGCAGGATTACAGCACGCTCGTTCATTTCCTGATGGGACAAAAAGCCAAAGTTTTGGCGGCAAACCCCGATCGCGCCGCCGTGCGACAGGCAGCTTCGTTTGTGCCGCAGGGGAAAGCGGGCGGCGATGCGCGCGTACGCGAGGCTTTGGGCAAAATCATGGGCGGCAACCACGGCAGCACCGACGGGCTGGTGTCCATGCAGCAGTTTAAAGACCACACGATGGCGCAAAACCTGATTGCCGCGCCCAAACCCGCATGGATGCTGGCGGGTGCGATACATACGTCCAAGCAGCTCGGCGTGCCGCTGTTTCTGCGCGATGCGGGGTATGGCGGCAAAGTGAAGGTCGTGATACTCGCCGACCCTGCCAACAGCCCCGAAAACGAACATGGCGATTTTATTTGGTATGTGAAATAAACGTGCAGTCAAGATACAGGTCGTCTGAAAACGTAGGTCAGATTCTCGAATCCGACAGCCTGTTTCTTATGTTTTAGAAGCATGAATGTCGGATACAAGTATCCGACCTTGTATATCGGAACTCCCGTATCATAGCAACAAACCGCCCGGCCGCCGCCCGCATCC
>CAKMQH010000242.1 GCA_927911515.1 uncultured Neisseria sp. | reverse complement strand
TATTCCCGCATCGGACAAACTTTATAGCAACTAAGACAGGATTCGTTTGGAGCGGGAAACGAGTCTCGAACTCGCGACCTCAACCTTGGCAAGGTTGCGCTCTACCAACTGAGCTATTCCCGCCGAATGTCTGTTTTTGCTACTGTTTCCGAAGAAGACGCAATTATTATGGATTTGAAACTTGTCGTCAAGGGGTTTGTTTTATTTTTTATTTGATTTCCTGCCACGCCATTTTCAGATAATAGAACATTGACCAGAGGGTTAATACAGATGCGATAAACATCAATATGTTACCTGTCAGGTAAAAAATATTGTCAAACTGACTGGATGCCAAGAGCAATAAAAAGATGGCAACCATTTGCGCGGCGGTTTTAAATTTGCCGATCGTGGCAACGGCAACGCTGCTACGTCTGCCCATTTGTGCCATCCATTCCCTCAAGGCGGAAATGGTTATTTCCCTGCCGATAATGATGATGGCGAAAATAACATAAGTACGACCGAGGCTGACCAACAGCAATAATGCGGTCGCTACCATCAATTTGTCCGCAACGGGATCGAGGAATGCGCCGAAATCGGAAGTTTGCTTCCAAAGCCTTGCCAAAAAACCGTCAAACCAATCGGTTACAGCGGCGAGTGCAAAGATGATAGCAGCGGTCCAATTGACGGTTTCCGGTGCAATCCACCCTTTTGGTAGGAAAACAGCAACGTAAAGACCGGAATCAGCAAAACGCGCATCCAAGTCAGAAAAATCGGTATGTTCCAAGGCATGATTTACCTTTGATGTGTTTATGATAGTTAATTTGCCTATTATAACGGACTTGCTTGTCTGTCTGAAAGCTTGTATTCGAACCATCTTTCAGCCAATAAAATCTCTTAAGTCTGTTTGTTTTTCGATAAAACCTGCATTGAGGCAGCCATTCTTTTTGGCACGGGTTGTCAATAAATGACTGTAAAACGCTTTGAAAGGTTTGATTTTGGGCGTTGTATATGTTGCCTTTTAGATAACACGACGCGTAATAATGCGCCAACAAATCCGCCTGTTGCTCCATATTCAGCATACCGAAATGGCAAATATCGGACAGCTTGGGATAGAGATAGGCACGACGCCGGCGATAGCCTCCGCTGACAAACAAAAACAATCCGCCCAACCAAGTTTTGAAGCCTTGCTGATACTGCCAAACATGGGTCAATTCATGAATCATCCATATTTGATAGGAAGCGGACGCGAGGGCGAAGTCGTCAGGGCAGTTATTACGCGGGAAATAGATGTTCCCATTGGGCGAAACGGCAACCTGCATGGTTGGCAGACAAGGAATGCCGCGATAGATTTTGACGCGGGCGTAATCAATACTGTCGGCAAAAATCAGCTTTGCCATTTTGATTTCATTGTCCGTCAGCCTGCGCCAGCGTTTGCTCATATTTTGTCCTTGTTACTTTCATGGCGACCGAGGTCGTCTGAAAACGGTTGTTCTGCCTGAGCAGGCATTTCAGTTAGGTTTACCACTGATACTGCCGCATCCGCTGCCCGTTCTATTGGCATCAACATCATCACAAACCTTACAGTATGAAGGTCGTCTGAAATTTTTCAGACGACCTTTTGAGCCTGTCAAACAAACTCTGTCCTGAATCTTTCGATTTCTGATCGGTATTACCAAACAATTTGTCCATAGGGGTCAGATTGATCGCATTGCCTTGGCTGACGATCCATTTGTCTTCCACCCGCCAAACACCTGAACTGTCTTCCACGCGCAGATACCAATGGTTGGTCGGCGGCAGCGGTTTGAAAGTCGCTTCATACTCCATACGGCCGTTTTGGGCTTCCGTACTGACGGCGCGCAGTTTGACGGTTTGGTCTTCCGATTTTTTAGTCGGGTGCATCAAGAGGATATTCAAAGGCTGCTTGTGATCGAATTCTCCGCTGACAAACACTTTGGCCGCATCCTTATCCGGACTGATCAGCACTTGCACCTGTATATGACGCTTCACCGCCTCTTCATCACGGTGAAGCTGGATGTCGATGTGTTTGCCGTCTTTGTAATAGTCGTCCGTTACCAAATCGGTTGCATGTTCTTTGGCGACAAAGAACATGGAGACACTGGCAATCACGACAAAAATAGGACCCGCCATCAACACCCACGGCCAAATGTGTTTGTACCAAGGTTTGACTTGTTTTTGCTCGGACACGTTTTATTCTCCGATAAAAGTTGCTTCTTCTTCCAAGATAATGGGCTTGCCATCTGCTTTGCCGGTTTCGCGATAAGTGAAGGTAAACTCAATCGGATGGCTGCCCTTGTTTGCATATTCGGGAATGGTGGAAACTTGGACAGGGATGGTCAATGTTTCGCGCGGTGCGATTTTCACGCCACCTTCCGGCAGTCCGGTCAGGGCAATTTCTTCAAAGCCTTTGACTGTCGCAGTCATCACTTGTTCGTTTTCGCTATTGTTGATAATGCGCAGATTGTAAGCGTTTTCCAGCCAACCTTTGCTGTTTTCGCGCACCATCACGCCGCGGTCTTTCAGAATATCGACTTCGACCATTTTACGGGTCGAAAGTCCGACCAAGAAAGCGATGATGACTACCAGTAAAACAGCGCCGTATCCCGCTACACGCGGACGTTTCAAGCGTTTTTTGATGTCGCTTTCAGGATATTCGTGTTCCAACGCGCCTTCGGTCGTATAGCGTATCAGGCCGCGCGGATAACCCATTTTGTCCATAATTTCGTCGCAGGCATCAATACACGCCGCACAGCCGATACATTGGTATTGCAAACCGTCGCGGATATCGATACCGACGGGACAGACCTGTACGCACATGGTGCAGTTGATGCAGTCGCCCAATCCGCTGTCTTCCTTATTAGCAGTTTTCTTGCGTGCGCCGCGCGGTTCGCCGCGTTCGGTATCATAAGAAATAATCAGCGTGTCTTTGTCGAACATCGCGCTTTGGAAGCGTGCATACGGACACATATGCAGGCACACTTTCTCACGCATAACGTGGGCAAAGAAGAAGGTCATGAAGCCGTAAAACGCTGCGGCAAACATTGCGCCGCCGCCCGCCGCTCCGGCAAACAAGTCGGGAATGAACTGGCGGATCGGGACAAACCAGCCCGCAAAGGTAATGCCTGTCCACGCGCAGACAAGGAAAATCAGCAGGGCTTTAGTTGCTTTGATGCGGATTTTAGTGAAATTCCACGGCGATTTTTCCAGCTTCAGGCGTTTGTTGCGGTCGCCTTCGACCAAGTTGTCGATCCACAACATGATTTCGGTGTAAACAGTCTGCGGGCAGGAATAACCGCACCACAAACGTCCGGCAATCGTCGTCCACCAAAACAGTCCGAAAGCGCAAATCATCAGCAACAGAGCAAGGTAAATCAAGTCGCCCATACCCAGCGACAGTCCGAAAATGAAGAAATGTCGGTCCGGAATATTGAAAATGACCGCCTGACGGCCGCTCCAGTTGAACCACGGAATCACATAAAACACAAACTGCGTCGCCAATACGGCGGCAATACGCAATTTGGCGAACCGCCCTTCCGCTTTTTTCGGATGGATACGCTCGCCTTCGGGATGGATTTGGATGACGCTGGATTTGGGTTTCGAGGGTTTGGGCGGAGCGGTTTTTTGCCGGTTTCTCGGACTGCTCTTTCGGGGCAGCGTTTTTTTCTTCTGACACAGCGTTTTCGGCTTGGTTTTCTGTTGACATTTTTCGGTGTTCCTTCGTGTGTTTGCGCGCAGGTCTTTTATTCTGATTACTGGTTTGATTGGTTTTTCAGACGACCTTTTATATGCGTCGGAATCATATCATTTGAGCTTGACCAAAGCAAAAAGCCCTACTTGGCTTTTATATGCCACCCGTTTTGATTTTTCCGTTGCCTAAGTCTGAAATCGGCGATATTCAAGCAGTTGCATATAACCGATGACGCTATGTTTATAGCCAATTGCTATATATCCGATAAAAATTTATAAACTACTGTTTCAAAACGAAATAACAGTTAATCTCATCTGCCTTGACTGTTTCAGACGACCCCTTATGCGGACAACTTTTAAAACAGGACAAAGCGAAGCCAACGCCGTACTGATTCAAAGTGTTCCCATCAATATATAGTGGATTAAATTTAAATCAGGACAAGGCAACGAAGCCGCAGACAGTACAGATAGTACGGCAAGGCGAGGCAACGCCGTACTGGTTTAAAGTTAATCCACTATACAGAAAGGTCGTCTGAAAGCCGCCCATATCCTTGAAAGCCTGCCCGAATCGGGCGATAATCAGCGGGATTTTCTTTACCGTTTCAAACCAATACAACAAGAAAGGTACAAAATGTCTCAACTGGCAAACGCAATCCGTTTCCTCTCGGCCGATGCCGTTCAAAAAGCAAATTCCGGCCACCCCGGCGCACCCATGGGTATGGCGGAAATGGCGGAAGTATTGTGGACGAAATTCCTGCGCCACAACCCTGCCAACCCCAAATTCTACAACCGCGACCGCTTCGTCCTCTCCAACGGCCACGCGTCCATGTTGTTGTACAGCCTGCTGCACCTGACCGGCTACAACCTGAGCATTGAAGACCTGAAAAACTTCCGCCAACTGCACAGCAAAACCCCCGGCCACCCCGAATACGGCTACACCGACGGCGTGGAAACCACGACCGGCCCGTTGGGACAAGGCATTGCCAACGCGGTGGGCATGGCATTGGCGGAAAAAATCCTAGCCGCCGAGTTCAATAAAGACGGTTTGAACATCGTCGATCACTACACCTACGTCTTCATGGGCGACGGCTGTCTGATGGAAGGCGTATCGCACGAAGCCTGTTCGCTCGCCGGCACTTTGGGCTTGGGCAAACTGATTGTTTTATATGATGACAACAATATTTCCATCGACGGCAAAGTGGACGGCTGGTTTACCGAAAACATCCCGCAACGCTTTGAAAGCTACGCTGGCACGTCGTTCCCAACGTAAATGGTCATGACACCGCCGCTATTCAAGCCGCTATCGAAGCCGCCCGCGCCGAAACCGGCAAACCGTCCATCATCTGCTGCAAAACCTTAATCGGCAAAGGCAGCGCCAATAAAGAAGGCAGCCACAAAACCCACGGCGCACCTTTGGGCGCGGACGAAATCGAAGCCACACGCAAACATTTGGGCTGGACTTACCCCGCCTTTGAAATCCCGCAAGAAATTTACGACGCATGGAGCGCGAAAGAACAAGGCGCGAAACTGGAAGCCGAATGGAACGAACTGTTCGCGCAATACCAAGCCAAATATCCTGCCGAAGCCGCAGAATTCGCGCGCCGCATGAATAAAAAACTGCCGGACAATTTCGATGAATATGTTCAAGCCGCATTGAAAGAAGTGTGCGCCAAAGCCGAAACCATCGCTACCCGCAAAGCCAGCCAAAACAGCATCGAAATTTTGGCTAAAGAGCTGCCCGAACTGGTAGGCGGTTCTGCCGACCTGACCCCATCCAACCTGACCGACTGGTCAAACAGCGTCTCCGTTACCCGCGACAAAGGCGGCAACTACATCCACTACGGCGTACGCGAGTTCGGCATGGGCGCCATCATGAACGGCCTTGCCCTGCACGGCGGCATCAAACCGTTTGGCGCGACCTTCCTGATGTTCAGCGAATACGAACGCAACGCCCTGCGTATGGCGGCACTGATGAAAATCAACCCCGTCTTCGTCTTCACCCACGACTCCATCGGCCTCGGCGAAGACGGCCCA
Source organism: uncultured Neisseria sp. (assembly GCA_927911515.1). Taxonomy (GTDB): domain Bacteria; phylum Pseudomonadota; class Gammaproteobacteria; order Burkholderiales; family Neisseriaceae; genus Neisseria. Next base: position 712 of record CAKMQH010000242.1, on the reverse strand, counting down.
ACCCACCAACCCGTCGAGCAAACCGCCACCCTGCGCCTGATTCCGAACATGGACGTATGGCGTCCATGCGACACTGCCGAATCCTTGGTCGCATGGGCGGAAGCGGCAAAAGCCGAAGACCACCCGTCCTGCCTGATTTTCAGCCGTCAAAACTTGAAATTCCAAGCACGCAACGAACAACAATTGAACGACATCAAACGCGGCGGCTACGTCATCAGCGAAGCCCAAGGCAACGCCCAAGCCGTCATCATTGCTACCGGCTCAGAAGTCGAGCTGGCCTTGGAAGCGCAAAAAACCCTCGCCGCGCAAAACATCGCCGTCCGCGTCGTTTCCATGCCGTCCACAAACGTATTCGACCGCCAATACGCCGCCTATAAAGCCGCCGTCCTACCCGAAGGCCTGCCGCGCATTGCAGTAGAAGCCGGACACGCCGACGGCTGGTACAATACGTCGGACTGAACGGCGCAGTCGTCGGTCTCAACCGCTTCGGCGAATCCGCCCCTGCCGAACTGCTGTTCAAAGAATTCGGCTTTACCGTGGACAATGTTGTCGATACTGTGAAATCAGTGTTGTAAACATTAACCATCGCATCAAAGGTCGTCTGAAAACGGAAGATAAGGTTTTCAGAGACCTTTTTCATTCAAAACTGCCAAAATCGGCTTAACGAAAAATCTATAGTGGATTAAATTTAAATCAGGACAAGGCGACGAAG
>CAKMQH010000241.1 GCA_927911515.1 uncultured Neisseria sp. | reverse complement strand
CTTCAACAGAATAACTCTGCCCGGCTTCATTGCAATTTTAACCGTATCGACAAAAAAATCTCCTTGTTTGACATAGGTTTTTTCATCCTCGATAAGCGCGTTATCAGGCAAATCCTTGCCGTCTTTGATGCCGCCGCCCTGGGTTACCGCCATTTTAGTCAGCGTCCCTTGCACAATTTGGTCTTGCTCTTCTACCGACAGCTCGGGATAACGGCAGGCAACAATCTTCGGAAGCGCGGTTTCATTGATGGCAGAAGCAGGCGTGTCTTCCTGAATATAGCGTTTGGCATTTTGCGTATCCTGTACCAACGCAGCGATAAGGTCGTCTGAATCCTTATTCAGAATATCGACGACTTTTTTAGAGGCGGGCAGCGTCGTATCGTCGATAAGCACATCCCCCGGATTGGGTGTTTCTCCTGGTTTCATGTCCGAACGTCGGCGGAACGTGATATTGGGTGCCAATACCTGCTCCATCAGCAACGACAGTGTAATCGCCTTCAAAAGATTATTGACCGACACTTGGACATCTTCATCTGCCGCATCGGGCTGCGCAATCAGATTGGTAAATTGAGCATGGGTTTTGCCCTCGCAATCCCGGGTGGCGCGACCGATAATTTGGACGACTTCCGTCATCGAGCTGCGGTAGCCTATGGTCAGTACATGCTCGCAATAAGGCCAGTCGAAACCCTCCTTCGCCATACCCAGCGCAACAATAATATCCATATCATCGCGCGATTTGATATTGCGTAAATATGCCTGGATTAAAGAGCGGTCGGATGTTTTACGGTCGTCCACCAAATCCGCCAGTTTCAGCAGTCTGCCGTCATGCGCTTTGACCGTGATAATGCCTGTTTCGCGGTCTTTTTCCACAAATTCGCCCAAGGTGTCGATGATATGGTCGACTGCCGAATACTTATCGACCGCCGCTTCGCCCGAATTGACGTTGGGAATATGGATAATCGTCTTTTTCGACGGATCGAGCACTTCACCCAAAGCATCGAGATAGCGGCCTTGGTAGAAATGGTAGCCCAATCCCAGAGATTTCAAATATCGGTAGCCGTTGAGTTGTTCGTAGTAGGTGTAGGTTACTTTTTCAAACTTGGCTTCGTCTTCTTCACTCAAAATCGGTACGGCATCGCCTCGGAAGTACGAGCCGGTCATGGCGATAATATGAGCCGAGGAGTTGCTCATGATTTCGTCCAAAACCGCGCCCAAGCGGTTGTTAACTTCCGCAGAAACATGATGAAACTCGTCAATCGCCACCAGCGTGTCATTAAATGCCCCGACATCTGCGAGTTTGTCGAAAGCAAAGCGGAAAGTCGCATGGGTGCAGACCAAAACTTGGTCGTTGCCGCGCATAAAACGGATAAAGGCATCCACTTTGCCTTGGTCTTTATCGTCGCCGCTGCCGGTGCAGAGATTGTTTTCCGGCTTGACGCGCCAATCGGCAAAAAAGCCGTGTTTCGCCAATTCGGTATCGGCAAACGAGCCGCCGATAGACATTTCGGGTACGGCGATAATCGCTTTTTTGATGCCTTGATGGGCCAGCTTGTCTAAAGCCAAAAACATCAGCGCGCGGGATTTGCCTGAGGCGGGCGGCGCTTTGAGCAGCAGATATTGCGCATCGCGTTTGGCAAACGCTTTGGCCTGCATTTCGCGCATGCCCATATTGTTTGGTTTGGTGCTGTTGCCGGTTTGTCCGTATTCGACGTGGAGCAGGGGGATAGTCAAGATATTTTCCTTTTTAAGACGGTGATGTCGGGGCAAAGATGCTGTTTTACGGCGTTGCTTGGCCGTTGACGGTTTTTTCGTATAAGTCAAACAAAAATTCTACATGCTCCATGCCGTCTGAAAAGGGTTTGGCGCGGTAGAGGCGGTCAACGGCGGCATCGAGGCGGAGGTGGGCTTCTTTGAGCGGCGGCGGCATTTTGTCGGGGTCGTAGAGCTGTGCGAGGGTTTGATCGGGGGAGTCGGCACGGATAAGCAGGATATTTTCGGCAAGTTCGGTTATGCGGGCTTTTTCAGCTTCGTCGGCTTTGGGCCAAGGAAAATTGTTGTACACCAGCGTACCGGAATAACGGTAATCACTTTTCAGACGGCCTGCGACGGTGCGCATCCAGTCGTTGTGCATGGCAGAAGTAAGGATGCCGAATTCGTAGAGGGTGGCGTTGGGGATGATTTGGTTTGAGTCGGTACTGATGACTTCGCTATCAAAAAATGCCATCGGGACGTATTCGCGGCGCTCGGAGGATACACGGGGAACGAGGATGTAGTTTCCGGAAGTAGGATGGCGGATTTCATCAAACAAATGGGGAATGTCTGCTTTTTGAACGGTCGCAGCTTTTTTGCTGGCAAGGCGGACAGCTCGTACTTTTTCTATCCTTTCGGCAACTAGGGGATGTTTTTCGGGTAGATTGTCAAGGTCCTCTTGGGTCAGGTCAGTCAGCCAGAGACACCAGCGTTGTTTGCCGTTGAGGAATTCATCAGAGCCAAGCAGTTTTTTAATCCATTTGGCAGACTGCGGCTCACGGGCGATAAGGCTGTCTTTTTCTTCTGTAGTAAGGATGAGGTTGCCGCCATCTCCAGGTTGGTTTCCTTTGTACATTTTTGAGACAGAGCAAATAGGATTCGAGCGTTTTTCAACAGAAAGATTGCTGCCTGCAATCAGGTAGGGGCTGATGTTGGCAACGCTTTGGCTGTGCCATTCCTTGTCGAGGAGTTTGTAGAGCTTGGGCTGCACATCGCTGAGGTTGAGACTGTTTTGCAGGTCGTCTGAAAGGCGTACGGCTTCCAATCCTATGATGACGACGTGGACGGCGGCTTTGTCTTTGGCGTTGTTCGACCAAGGGAAGGTCTGGTAGGCGAAGGCGATGCGGTTGCCCAATGCGAAGATGCTGGGCCAAAGGGAGGCGACTTGGTCTCCTTGACTGATGGAATTGGTGGCGACAAGGGCGAGCTTGGCGCGGCTGGCGCGGATATATTGCGCACCCTTCCAAAACCAACAGGCAACATAATCCAATACGCCGTATTTTTTTCCAACCGTCAAAAACCATATCCATATCTTGGTTTTGCCCGTCGTCTCGCGAATTTGAGCCGCCAAAGGGAGGATTGCCGACGATATAGACTTCGTCTTCTTCTCGGTTGTTGCGGGGGCAGAAGGTCTCCCAGTCTTCGCGCAGGCTGTTGGCGGCCTTAATGTTGCCGCCGCTTTTGAGGGGCAGGGTGGGCAGGCTGTTGCCGATTTCGCTTTCGTGGGCAAGGTTCATCTGATGTTCGGCAAGCCAGAGGGAAAGCATGGCGATTTCATGGGCGAAGTCATCTAGCTCGATACCGTAAAACTGGTCGAGACGGATTCGGCTGTCGAATAGGGCGTTGCTGTCGATTTTTTTGACAGCCTTGAAGATTTCGATTTCGAGGCGGCGCAGTTCTTTGTAGGCGATAATCAGGAAGTTGCCGCTGCCGCAGGCGGGATCGAAGATTTTGATGTTGCCCAGCCGCATGGAGAGGCCGTATAGGGCTTTCAGACGACCTTCATTGCTGGAAAAACGTTTGAAGATGCCTTGGAATGCCGCCTGAAAGTCATCGAGGAATAGCGGTCGTATGGCTTTCATAATATTGGGGACGGAGGTGTAGTGCTGTCCGAGGCGGCTACGTTGGGCGGGATTGATGACGCTTTGGAACATGGAGCCGAAGATGTCGGGATTAATTTCGGACCAGTCGAGTTTGCCGCATTCGAGTAAGAGGCGGCGGGTGCGGGCGTCGAAATCGGGAACGGGCTCGTCTGCTTGGAAAAGTCCGCCGTTGACATAGGGGAAGCTTGCAAGATGGACGGGGCAGGGGTCGATTCGGAATCGATTTTCGAGGTGGCGTGTCAGGGTTTGAAAGAGAGAGGTTAGGACTTCGTCTGCATTTTTCGCCGGTTTTGTTGCGTATGGCTTTCAATGAGTTTGGTAAAGCCGTCTTTTGGGAAGATTTTGGTATCTTCGGCAAAAAAGCAGAAAAGCAGGCGGGTCAGGAAGACATTGAGGGCATGGATGTCTTCGGGTTTTTCAAGATGGTTGGTACGGCGGATATGGTCGAAAAGACGCCCCATTTTTTCTGCGGCTTTGGTGTCGGCGGGATTTTCTTCAAATCCGCTGCTTTTTTCCAAGCCTGCAAGGGGAAGGAAAAAGCCGTAGTTCTGCGCCAAGTCGGTGTAGGCGCATTCGAGATAGTCATCGGCCTTAGTGTCATAGGCGGCGATGTTTTGAAATCGGTAACGATAAAGAAGCGGATTTTGTTTTTACCGGCGGAAGGTGATTG
>CAKMQH010000240.1 GCA_927911515.1 uncultured Neisseria sp. | reverse complement strand
ATATAGTGGATTAAAATTGCAATGATACGGCGTTGCCAACGCCCTTATGTACTACCCGTACACGGCGGGCGTTGCCGCCTTGTCTCATTTTTATTTTAATCCACTATAGTGCGGCAAGGCGAGGCAACGCCGTACTGGTTTAAAGTTAATCCACTATAAAAAGGTCTCTGAAAACAGTTTTGGGTAACTGTTTTCAGACGACTTTCCCTTACTGCGGCCAAAACCGCTCAAGCATGGTTCGGCTTGACGTTTATCCTAATTGGCTGCGTTGACGCACAAAGAATCAATCTTGCCCGCGCGTGGGAAGCGGATGGTGTAGCGTCCTTTTTGGTTGATTTCGGCAAAGCTGAAGCGGTCTTCAGGCGTATCGCCGTCCGCGCCCACTTCCAAAGCAACGCGTTTGCCTTTCGGGTCTTTCACGACCACATTAGGGCTGACGGGCGCGAATGAAAGTATTAAGCCATTGTCTTCCATCACTTTAAAGCTGTACACCTCGCCGCGTTTGACCTTCATAGGTTGGTCGATGCAGCCCGTTTCATTCAAGGGCAAATTTTTTTCCGCATAAGCAAAGGCGGTGCTGCCCAAACCCAAAGCAAGCATTAGGAAAAAACTCAGAGATTTCATACGGTTTCCTTTGAGATTTAAATATTCAAACGAAGCGGGATTATAGCACCGATTATTTGGCATCCGCGCTAGGCGAGACGAAAAATAATCCAACCAACATAAAACTCAACCATCCCTCCGTTCCAACACCTTCCTCGCCGCCTCTACGCCCCAATACAAGGCTTCTTCGAATACCGAATAGCCGCTCAAATCGCTGTGGGCAAACAGCAATCCTGACGCTCGGTTTCTGATTTTTAACAAAGATTCGTCGTTCAGGTAACCGGCTTTCGGTACGCTCATGCCGTGTCCGCGAACTGTAACATCAACGTGGGAAACGTGTTGCCAGAAGCCTTCTCCGTAGGCGGCGATCAAGTCTTTGGCTGCCAAGTCGCGTAGTGCTTCATCGGAGGCGTCGAGCAGTTGGCGGCGGACGGCTTGCGGGGTGTCGTGGTTGAGCGCGGCGTAGGCAGTAAAAATCGTGCGTTCGGGGCGGGCGACGCGAATGAGCTGGTTGGTGGCGACGACGTAGCCGAGTCCTTGAGTGCCGTAGATGACGTTATCCCACGCCGTTTCGCTGTTGTTTTTTTCTTTCGGAAAGCTGTGCAGCTCGAAATTGGCGACCAACCACGGCGCGTATTCTGTAATGTTCAAACCGTATTGCGCGGGATTTTCAATGATGCGGGCGGCGACCATCAGCGGCATGGCGGAGATAACGTGTTGCGCAACCAGGACAACGGTTTCGCCGCTTGAATTGTCGCGCAGCCAAACTTCGATACGGTCGTCTGAAAGAGGCTTGATTTTGACGGCGGATGCGTTGACGGAAGCGGGTTTGTCTAGGCGGATGCGGTTTTCAGACGACCATTGCCAACCTTCCTGCAAACCGGCGTGACGGCGCAAGTTTTCAGAAAGGTGCGCCAGACCTTCGGGCCAGGTCAGGACGGTTTCCGCGCTGTTGCGGGCGGCGAAGTAATGCAGTCCGGCAAAGGCGGATACTTGCGCTATGCCCTGTCCGTAATCGTCGCGGCAGCAGTAATCGAGATACCACAAGAGTTCGGGTGAGGTATAGTCCTCTTGCGTAAGCCATTGTTTGAACGTCAACGTATCGAGTTTGCGCCACGTTTCGTCTGCCGAAGACAGGGCTATCGGAATGGCGAAAATCTTTTTGCCGTCGCTGCCGTAAGCCTGTTTCAGACGACCGATTAAATCAAAAAAGCGTTTGGAATCCGCATCTTCTTTCGGCAACAGGTGTTCCTGCCATTTATCCAGATACAAAAGGCGCGACTCGGGCGCGTAAACCAAATCGGTTTCCCTGAAACTGCCGTCCGATTGCAAGATACCAAAATCCGCCAGCATCTCGCGCACATACACGCTCTCTTTCGACGGCAACGCGAGATAATGCGCACCGCTCGGCGCTTGCAGGCCGTCTGAAGCGGCGTAGGCGGCATTGTTGCCGTTGCGCTCGAACCCTTCCGCTAACAATACATCACGATGACCATGTTTCGCCAAATACCACAACGCCCCCAACCCCGCCGCGCCGCCGCCGAGTATCAACGTATTGCATTCGTAACGGCGGCTCGGCGGGCTGAGCAATTTCCCGTCGCGCAACAAATGCCCCAACGGCAGCCCGACGCGGTTGACGGAAACCGGCGGTTTGCGGTTAAGGCGTTGGTAAGTCAGCCAAGAGAAAGAGGACGCGGCGGCAAGCGCGGCGGTGTAACTGAGGAATTGACGGCGTGTCGGCATGGGGGTGAATGTCGGTTTAGGGTTCTGACAGGTCGTCTGAAAACATCAAGACGGTTTCAGACGACCTTTTGATGAAATGTTTCCATCAATTTTGTTTGACTGCGGATGCTTGTTGGAAACGTTTTTTATTAAGCAGCGTTTCAGTAAAGTAGTCGAAACGTGACTCTTCAATTCGAAGACTAGAGCTAAACGCTAGGCATCCCGGCGCCCGCCTAGCATACGAAGAAGCACTATCCTCTTCTGAAATATATGATTTTTCGATGATTCCACTGATATTTTTGATACATTGCCTATATGCCGCTTCTCGCTTGGTATCATCATTGCTCAGTTCAAGGTATTGTTTTCTCTCTTTTTCATGCAATGCCAAAGAGTAGGCTGTGTAAACCCGTGAAAGCCCCTCTTCATCTTTATTTTCATATTTATCTTTTGAAGCAGAAAGCTCTTCTAACGTCTGATTCTGAAATTTTTTTTGAGAGAGCGCGGGAATATGCATCACATTGACTATCTGCTAACCAATCTATTTTTCTTTCATCGCGACAGCTGGCAGGTATTTCGGCAATCAGTTGATCGATGCTTTTTTTCGCCAATTCATCCACGAGAGGCTGGATTTTGTCAGTAAACACCTGGTTCAATGCTATGACCATTATCTGATGCTGCTTTTGTTTCTGCTTCTGTTCCTCTTTCGTACCCGAGAAAATGTCTGCTATAGTCGTCGGATAGTCTTTTTCTACGGTACTTATGAAATTTTGCCAAGTGAAATTTTGCCAAGGTATTTGGGCGTATTTCTGAGCCAAGATTGTTTTGGTTTGTGCGACCTCAGGCGTTTTTTCCAACTGCTCGTATTCTTTTTCGTGGTTTGCTTCCGTTTCCCAGATGTGTTTGCCTAACTTCATCCACACTTCTCTGTCAACAACCTTACTTAAATTGGATGGCAGCTCCAACCTTTCCATGACTTGATTCGTAATGACGCATTCTGGATAAAGTTCTGAATAAAAGGAAAAGGTGTAATCTCCGGTTTTATCCATCTGGAACGGTGTTGCTGCTATTTTACCGCCGATTTTTTTAGTACATTGCATATATTCGGTATTGAGTTTGCGATAGTCCAGCATTAATGTTTTATCCATTCTTTTTGAATTTCCCTCCACCGCAGAACGGTAGGCAGCTGACAAAACGGGAGCAGACAAATGCTTGGCACCTTTATATTGTTTTTCCATACCCGCCAATTCGGATAATGTTTTTTCTGAGAATTTATCCTTTAAAACATGATAATAGGCTTTACACGAAGGAATAAGGTCCCAAGCTCCCTTACGACAGCTTTGTGGAATTTCTTGGGCCAATGTTTCAATGTTTTTTGTTTTCAATTCATTCAAGAACGGCTCTGCCTTATCGACAAAAATGCGGTCGATGGCTTCTCTTTTGGCCCGATCTTCCAATCGGTTTTTTCTATTCCGCGCTTGAACAGATTCTTTACGCAAAGCCTCGGGGTAGAATGTGTTCCAATCTTCATTGGCGTATTTCTTTTCCCATTCGGCTTTGAACTGGCTGACCTGCTTTTCAAATTTTTGATTAGTCGCTTCTTTTTTCGCATTTTCCTCCTGCCATTTGCGCAGCGGTTCTGCAGCATTGTTTGCCGTCCATGCGGCGAAACAGGGGGATAATTCGGTGTTGCCAGGATTGAGCATCAAAATATCGTCGGGATACTCCGCAATCATTTGTCGTTCATCGGCGTTTTCCATATCAACGCCCACCTTTTTAAACACGCCGTCTTTCAAACATTGTTCGTTTTTAGCTTTGGCTTCGTCGAGATGCTCGAAATAATAAAGATAGTCTTTGGCGAACGGGTTGATGGGTGTTGACGATGAAGAAATGGTGGGTGCCGAACTTGGGTTGCTGATACACGCGCCTAAAGAGAGCGCGGATAAAGAGAGGATGATGGAAGTGCGTAAGTGCATTTTGGTTCCTTGATGTTTTTAGTGAGAATATTTTTTGGGGTTTTAAAATGAGGTCGTCTGAAAACAGATTGAGCCTCTTTCAGACGACCTTTTTTGATTTCGGCATAACGATGCGCTAAACTTCCCGCTTGTGCCGCCTGACAGTGCGGATGGCAGATTGCCCCTGTTCTCCTGATTCCGCCTGTTTTCATGACCAAGCGGGCAACAGGTTTCTGCCGCTTTACCGCAGCCGCGCCGATAAAAACACGACGGAGCGCATACCGCGACAGTTTCGCGCCGTTCGGCTGATAATATAGTGGATTAAATTTAAATCAGGACAAGGCGACGAAGCCGCAGACAGTACAGATAGTACGGAACTGATTCACTTGGTGCTTCAGCACCTTAGAGAATCGTTCTCTTTGAGCTAAGGCGAGGCAACGCCGTACTGGTTTAAATTTAATCCACTATATGTTCCAAACCAAAAATCCATCTATAAAGGTCGTCTGAAAATGAAACCATTACTGATTCAAACACTGCGCACTACGCTGACTGCGTCTGTCGTACTCATGCTCGCTGCCTGTCCGAGCCATAATTCCGACAAATCGGACAACAAGCCGCATACCCAGACCGCGAATACCGCCAAGCCCAAAGCCGTGGTCGCCCTTGCGCTTGGTGGCGGCGCATCCAAAGGCTTTGCCCATATCGGTATTATCAAAGTCTTGAAAGAAAACAATATTCCCGTCAAAGTCGTGACCGGTACATCCGCAGGCTCCATCGTCGGCAGCCTGTACGCTTCAGGCATGTCGCCCGACCGCCTCGAACTCGAAGCCGAAATTTTGGGCAAAACCGACTTGGTTGACCTGACCCTCTCCACCAGCGGCTTCATCAAAGGCGAAAAACTGCAAAACTACATCAACTACAAAGTCGGTAACCGCCCCATCCAACAATTTCCGATCAAATTCGCCGCCGTCGCCACCGATTTTGAAAGCGGCAAAGCGGTCGCCTTCAATCGAGGCAATGTCGGACAGGCAGTCCGCGCGTCCGCTTCCATTCCCAACGTGTTCCAGCCCGCCGTGATTGGCGGCCGCCGATATGTGGACGGCGGTCTGTCGCAACCCGTTCCCGTCAGCGCGGCTAAAAAACAAGGTGCCAATTTCATTATCGCTGTCGATATTTCCGCCCGTCCGGTGAAAAACGTCAACAAAAGCTTTTTCTCTTATCTCGACCAAACGTTCAACGTCATGAGCATTCCGCTGCTCCAACATGAATTGGGGCAGGCAAACGTCGTGATCAAACCGAAAGTGTTGGAGATGGGTTCTATCGGCGGTTTCGACCAAAAACAACGCGCCATCCAACTGGGTGAGGAAGCCGCCCGCGCCGCCCTGCCGGAAATCAAGCGCAAACTCGCCGCCTATCAATATTAATCAATAGCCTACCGCATCAAAAAGGTCGTCTGAAAACAGCTTTTCCGTTTTCAGAGACCTCTAATATAGTGGATTAACAAAAATCAGGACAAGGCGACGAAGCCGCAGACAGTACAAAGAGTACGGAACCGATTCACTTGGTGCTTCAGCACCTTAAAGAATCGTTCTCTTTGAGCTAAGGCGAGGCAACGCCGTACTGGTTTAAAGTTAATCCACTATACATAGCGGGACAGCATCAAAGGATGTTTTATGAACAACAAACTCATCGCCTTGATATTAATCGGCGTTTCGCTGAACGCAGCGGCAGACACTGCGGAAGACAATTTGATGAACGCGCGTTCCGCCTACCGCGCTGCCCTGAAACAGCAAACCGGCAACGACAGCAAAATCATTTCCCTACAAAGCGACCTTGAAGACGCGCAATACCGCCTGCAAAAAGCCCAAGCCGACATCGTCCGCTTGCAGGGCGAGCTTCAGGCGGCAATGAATGTGAAAAGCCAGCAGGCGGAAACCTTGAGGCAGGCTGGGCAGCAGCTCGATGCTGCGTGGGGCGCCGTGTATGGGCCGGGCGGAACCAAAGCAGGGCGGTAAACGGTCTGCGGTTTGCCGCTTCAATAGACACGTTGTCCATCCTTTCTATTCAAGCAAAAGGTCGTCTGAAATCGGTTTCCCGTTTTCAGACGACCTTTTTCAAAGCCTATTGTTTAAGCGTTCAGCAAACTTTCATCCAGCATCAGCTCTTCGTTTTTGTTCACCGCCACTTTGCGCGTCAGGACGTTTTGCGCGATTTCCTGCGCTTCGGCAAGCGAGTGCATCAGATAAGTGCCGCATTGGTATTCGTTCAACTCGGGGATTTTGCTTTGGTCTTTGACATTGACCACATCCTGCATCGAAGCGAGCCAAGCGTCGGCGACCTGCTGCTCGTCGGGCGTACCGATGAGACTCATGTAGAAACCGGTGCGGCAGCCCATCGGGGAAATGTCGATGATTTCCACGCCGTTTCCGTTCAAGTGGTCGCGCATAAAGCCTGCGAACAAATGCTCCAGCGTGTGTATGCCTTTTTCAGGCAGGATTTCTTTGTTGGGCACGCAAAAGCGCAGGTCGAATACGGTAATGGTGTCGCCTTTGGGCGTAGTCATGGTTTTCGCCACGCGTACGGCGGGGGCGTGCATACGGGTGTGGTCGACTTTGAAACTGTCTAACAGGGGCATTTTGTTATCCTTTTGAGTGGGTTATGTAGATTTTCGGGAGAGGAGTTTGTCCAGCAATTCATCGTCCAAGACGCGGTTTTCGACTTTCACCCATTCTCCGTGTGCCTCAGGGAAGCCGTTGCGGCAATATCCTGCCTGCGCGACAAAATCATAGACGGCATGGATGTAGTCGTTGATGCACAAAGCTGCCAAAGTGCAGGCATCGTCCCATAAAATCAAAACATGATTGGGGATATGTTTGTCGGATACATCTTCGACATTGTAGATATGCAAAGCATCCAAAATCCCATCTTTCGAGGTAGCATAAAAGTAGCCTGTGTCGCCGTCGTCTTCAAAGACGACGCCATAAGGGACATATTCGAAAAATGATTGTAAAACTTCGGGCATGCCGACAGTAAAGTCTTTGATTTCAGAAGTCAGATATAGCGGTAATTGTGCCATTGGGTAACGCTCTCTTTAGTGAATTTTATATTAATTTTGATATTCCATAGTTCACTAAAAATCCACCAACCACTAGCCATAAATAAGTTAGTATTCCTAAAACAAACGGTTTTAATCCTGCCTTTTTGATTGCGCTTGCTTGCGTCGTTAAGCCAAGCGCAGCCATTGATGAAATTAATAAGAAAGAATCGATTTCAACGAATAATTTCACGAGTTCTTTTGGTAATAAATCAAAAGAATTAAAAATGGCAACACCAATAAAAAGTACAGCAAACCAAGGAATTGTAATTTTGTGTGATGTATTTTCTGATACTCCATTACTACGTGTTAATAACCAAGAAAGCATTAATAAAAAGGGGGCGAGCATCATCACTCGGATCATTTTGGAAATGACGGCAGTATTCGCCACGATAGGATCAATATTTTCCCCAATCGCATAAACTTGAGCCACTTCGTGTACACTAGAACCAACATAAATACCGAATTGATGGGCGTTAATTAAATGTTGTGACCACGTGTAGAACAAGGGGTAAGTAAAAATAGCAAGCGTCCCGAAAATGACCACTACGGCAATCGCCACTGAAACTTTATGGGATTCTGCTTTGGTAACAGGCTCTGCCGCCATCACTGCTGCCGCACCGCAAATGCTGCAACCTGCCCCAGTGAGATAAACCAATTGTTTATCCATTTTTAGATAACGAATGCCTAAAAGTGCAGTAAAAAAAGAAGGTTGAAATTAGCATGATTGCATCGGTAACGACAGCATTTTAATCCTACATCGGCAATATCGCCAAAAGTGAGGCGGAAACCATACAGCACAATGCCAGTGCGAAGAAGCGCGCCTTTGGCAAACAAAACGCCTTTTTCCACTTGTGTTGAAAATTGCGGATAAATGGTATTGCCGATTGCCATTCCCAGCAAGATAGCATAATTAAAGCACTGATATGATAATGATGGGAAAAATCAGTGTTTCCTAAATAGTTAGCAAGTATAGCGATAATCGCGATAAA
>CAKMQH010000239.1 GCA_927911515.1 uncultured Neisseria sp. | reverse complement strand
ATAGCAAACGGCGGCCGGCGTACAATCAAAATGTTGGCGATTCATGCAGATAGGCATCCTGGTGTTGCTTCAACATATTGAGCCAGTTTTTGCTATCCAATTTGACGGCATTTAGACCGGGTAACTTGATGTTTTAGGCTGCCTGTTTGTTTTTTAAGGCGAATCCACAGGTAAAGCGTGTTTCTTGACAAGTTAAACGTTGCTGCGGTTTGGCTGATGTTTTTGCATTTGTTCGTAATAGTTTAAAGCTTTGTGTCTTAAGTCCGTAGAGTATGCATGGTTAGACCTTCAAAGTTGAGTATTGTACCATTTTGTTTTTAATTGACTATATAACCAAAACTGATATCTGCCGAAGCAAACATTATTTCCGCTTTTTATTCTTTCGATATAAAGTGTTTTTCAATCGCTGCCCGTTTATGTTTTGTGTTTTGCGTCCTTATCGGCAATGAATCGGGCGAATTGTTTTCCGAATTTTTCAGGAGTATAGAATGAATATCCGCATAGTGTCGGTGGCTGCCGCCATTGCGCTTTCCGCCTGCTCGCCCAAGTCCGAACAGGCTGCCGACAAGGCGGCAAACGGCAAGGGCATGACGCTTTTAAATGTTTCTTATGATGTGGCTCGGGATTTTTATAAAGAATATAACCCCTTGTTTGTGAAAGAATATCAGTCGAAACATAATGGCGAGACGATTACAATCCAGCAGTCTCACGGCGGCTCCAGCAAGCAGGCTTTATCTGTGGCGAACGGTTTGGCGGCGGACGTGGTCACCATGAACCAAACGTCCGACATCGAGCTGCTCGAACAGAAAGGTTTGGTCAAATCCGACTGGGCAAAACGCCTGCCCGATCAAGCCGTGCCTTACACCAGCACGACGGTTTTCTTGGTTCGCAAAGGCAATCCGAAGCAAATCAAGGATTGGAACGATTTGACCAAAGACGGGGTAAAAATCGTACTCGCCAACCCGAAAACCACGGGCAACGGCCGCTATGCCTTTTTAGGCGCATACGGCTACGGTTTGAAGGCGTTTGGCGGAGATGAAGGCAAAACCAAGGAATTTGTCGCCGCTTTGCTGAAAAACACGCCGGTCTTTGAAAGCGGCGGCAGGGCGGCAACGACGACGTTCAGCCAGCGCAATATCGGCGATGTTTTGATTACTTTTGAAAACGAGGCAAACCACGTCAGCAAAAAACTGACTCAGGATCAATTTGAGATTGTTTACCCGAGCTACACGATTTTGTCGGAAACGCCGGTTGCCGTCGTGGACAGCGTGGCGGATAAAAAAGGCACGCAGCAGGCGGCGCAGGAATATCTGTCCTACCTCTGGAGCAAACCCGCCCAAGAGCTTGCCGCCAAGCTTTATCTGCGTCCGCGCGACAGCGAAGTCCTCGCCGCACACAAAGCTGATTTTCCGGATATCGAAACGTTCAATCCGAATGAAAAATTCGGCACATGGCCGGAAATCATGAAGAAATATTTTGCCGACGGCAGCTTGGTGGATCAGCTCTCGCCCAAACGCTAAAAAACGCCTTGCGCCCTGCCCCGCTTCGGCTTACCAATCAGGCGCAAACAGCCCGAAACCTTTTTTCAGTCAGGTTTTGGGCTGTTTTGCTTTTGAATGGGCAGCATCTTTTCAGACGACCTTGTCCATATCGCACATATCCTACTGAGACCTTTGCAAAAATAGTCTGTTAACGAAATTTGACGCATAAAAATGCGCCAAAAAAATTCAATTGACTAAAACCTTCCTAATATTGAGCAAAAAGTAGGAAAAATCAGAAAGGTTTTGCATTTGAAAATGAGATTGAGCATAAAATTTTAGTAACCTATGTTATTGCAAAGGTCTCCGCCTATGATTTCTCTTGCTCTTTCCCCGGTCATTTGACCAGTATGCGAGACAAAATCTAAGCGGTTTACTAAGTTTTCCAATCCCGTTTGGCAATAAACAAATGCCAGTCTGAGAAAGTTCAGACTGGCATGGTTATATTGACTGCATTAATTGCGTTTATTAAACATGCAAACTGTATTTCTTCAACTTGTAGTCCAGCGTGGCGCGGCTGATATTCAGTTTTCGCGCGGCTTCGGAAATATTGCCACCACTGCGGCGTACAGTTTCCCGCAGAATATCGGCAACCCAGTTTTCCAAATCGAAACCGTTCTCCAGTAGCTGGCTGATATACGCATCTTTGCTGTTTGTGTTCACGCTGGCCAACAATGCTTCACCGGCTATGCTGAAATAATCCAAACCGGGTGTGAAATGTGGGAAAAGGTTTTGCGCTTCAATAACATGGTTGTGCTCGGTTAGGATGATGCCGCGTTCAATAACGTTTTCCAACTCGCGGATGTTGCCTAGCCATTGGTGTTTGAGTAGGAGTTCGCGCCCCTGGTCACTGATGCCGAGTATCTTTTTCTTGTAAATCTCACTGTATTTATCAAGAAAATATTTGATTAGCAAGGGAATATCCTGCCTTCGTTCGCGCAGAGGAGGAATATAGACGGGGAAGGTGTTGAGGCGGTAATAGAGATCGGCGCGGAATTTGCCGGCAGCTACAGCTTCGGCGAGGCTTTCATTGGTGGCGGCTACCAACCGCACATCGACTTTACGTACTTGTGCGCCTCCTACGCGTTCCAGTTCGCCTTCTTGCAAAACCCGTAACAATGCGGCTTGCGCTCGCGGAGACAGCTCGGCGACTTCATCGAGGAAAATCGTGCCTTTGTCTGCACGTTCAAATTTGCCGGCTTTGCTTTGTGTGGCGCCGGTAAAGGCGCCGCGCTCGACGCCGAAGAGTTCTGCTTCAATTAGTTCGGGCGGGATGCAGGCGCAGTTGATGGCGACGAAAGGCTGGTTGCTTCGGTCGCTGCCGGCGTGCAGTCCTTTGGCAAAGGCTTCTTTGCCGACGCCAGTTTCGCCTTCAAGCAATACAGCGGCTTTGCTTTTGGAGGCTTTGTTGAGCATTTCACACACATGGCGGAAGGCAGGAGATTCGCCCACAGCATCAAATAGACTGTCTTGCTCGAGCAGGTCGTTTTGCTTGCGGTGTTTAAGTTCGTCTAACTCGCTACGCAGGCTGAACAGCTCTTCTTCAACGGGATCGGGCAACATCGAGCGTTCTAAATCAGTAGTTTCGTCCCATTCTTTTATAGGTTTTCCGATGATGTGGCAGTGGGTATGCCCCATGGCTTCACATTGGGTTTCGGTAAAGGCAATCTGTTTGCCCATGAAATAGCTGCTGTATCCGCTGGCATAGCCGAGCAAAGTCCAACACACTGGCTCTTGGCTGATGCCGTTTTTCTTTTTGTGGTAGGCCACTTCAAACGAATCTTCCCATGTAAACACGCCGTAAAACTTGCCGTGTTCGATGTCGATATCGAGCGTAATGGGTGTCACTTTCACCATGCCACGGGTGGTGTGCAGTTGGGGACCAACTAAAAATGCATCTTTTGGGTCGCTGTAAGGGCGTACTTTTTTGGCGGTTTCGGCATCTTGCACGCCAGCGTAATAGCCATAGCGCATGAAAAAGCGTTTCGCCCGTTCTTTACCCAAAGATTCGACCAAATCTTCGCGTAGCCGCCATAATGCGTAGGCGTGGCTCAGTAGCATACGCTGTTCGCAAAACCAGATTTTTCCGTTTTCCACATCAAATCTGATTTGATTTATCAGGTCTTGTTTGTGTATCTGTGTTGTTTGGTGTGGTGACATAGTATTGTTCCTTTGTACGTATTATCACGGCGGCCTTTATTTGTTTGTTTGCTTATTCATTTGTATCTCTAAATGCCTATCTGAAAAACAGTTTTCAGATGGGCATTTGATGGCGCCTTGCGTACTAATATTGACACATATCAACATTTTGTCAAATATTTTAGTGATTTTGTAACTGTCATTACTATGTTTTATATTTATATTTTCATTTCTGTTTGATTATTTGATGAAAATGGCTTCTGCACTTCACCAAATGATGAAATATTTTTCCAGATTGCTTTTCATACCTCTGTATGTATTTCCCTGTAAAAAAAATTATTTACTTAATTATCATTATCTTGCGATTTATATTTGGGTTTGGCATTAAAAATGCTTAGTCTTTCATGAGGCTTGTCCATTATGAGTCCATTATAAGAGGAGGAAGTGGATGAATATGCAAACAACTGCTCCGGCCAGATTTGTAAAGTATGTTCGGGTACGCAGCGAGTCTGATGCTCGTTTTGTTGAGTTTGACTTTGCGATTAATGACCCATCGCTGTTTGTGGAGCTCATCATGCCGAAAGACTGTTTTGATGTGTTTTGCCGACGCAACGAAGTCGTGTATATGACCGAAGAGCAAGCGGAGAAAAACGATGAAGAAGCAGCCAAATGGCGCTACGGTACTGAAGCCGAGCTACGATAAATCAATCAATACCATAAAAGCTGTGGTACACGGTTTCAGACAGCCATTTTAAGTCAAGGTCGTCTGAAAATAGTCAGTTTCACAGCCATAACCATCCCTCAAGGAGAAGGAGAAACAGAATGTCTTTGGAAATCAAAACCGCTACTATCGACCCTGTGCGCCAAACCTACGCGCACATCGCCCGTCGCTTCGGCGAGAAGCCTGCTTCCCGTTATCAGGAAGCAACTTACGACGCCCAAGCTGCCGTCAATTTTCATTATCGCCCGCTCTGGATGCCCGAAAAAGAGCTGAACGATCCCACCCACACCACGCTGACTATGCAGGACTGGTATGCGCTGAAAGATCCGCGCCAGTTTTACTACGGTGCTTATGTGCAAAACCGCGCAAAGATGCAGGATACAGCCGAGAGCAACTATGCCTTCTTTGAAAAGCGCAATCTCGCTTCGCTGATTGAAGAAAGTGTGAAAACGCGCATCATCACTGGTCTTTTGCCGCTGCGCCATGTCGAGCAAACAGCCAACCTGAACATGATGTCGTGCTGTGCTTACGGCTACGGCACTGCTTTAACTCAAGCATGCTTATATGCCGCAATGGACCGCTTGGGTATCGCCCAATACATATCGCGCATCGGTCTCTCGTTGGACGATAACAGCGGCGAATCATTAGCCGTGGCCAAAAAAGCATGGATGGAGGAACCTGTGTGGCAGGGTGTGCGTGCTTTGTGCGAAGAGCTGCTGGTCCATAAAGACTGGGGGGAATTGTTCGTTGCCCAAAATCTGGTAGTGGATACCTTACTGAATATCGTTTTCTACCAGCATTTCGACAAATGGCTGTCTGCCAACGGAGCGCGCGATATTTCTATGTTGACCGAATTCATGCAGTCCTGTTTGAAAGACCAAGCAGGCTGGGCAGATAACGTGTTGAAAACGTTGGCCGCCGAAAACGAAACCAACCGGGAACAGCTTAAGATCTGGATGGAAAAGTGGCAGGAAAAAGCCTTTGCTGCCTACCGCCCTATCATTGCTGATCTGTTTGGCAACGAAGCCGATAACATATTGGCAGAAACAGCCGTCCAAATCCAGCAACGTGCTGCGAAAATCGGATTAATCGAAAAAGGAAAAAAAAGCATGAGTTCAAAAGTTTATCTCGCCCTGCAAGACAACGACACTTCCCGCTACATCGTAGAAGCCATCGAGCAGGATAACCCAGAGGTGGTGGTAATCCACCAGCCCGCTATGATTCGAATGGAGTGTGAAGGGCAATTGGTTGTTAAGAAAGCCACCGTGGAAGAGAAAATGGGCCAAAGCTGGGATGTGCAGGAGCTGCATCTGAATTTAGTTACCATCGGCGGCAATGTGGATGAGGATGATGAACAACTCACCTTAAGCTGGAACCGTTAATAGCTGGCTCGAGAATTAAAGAGGAGAAAAAACAATGGCAAAGCTGAATTTAAAAGACAAATATCGTTTGCTTACGCGCGATTTAGATTGGGATTTTTCCTATCAAGACCGCAAAGAGGCATTTCCGTATGAAGACTTCGAAGGTATCAAAATCACCGACTGGTCGAAATGGGAAGACCCATTCCGTCTCACCATGGATGCCTATTGGAAATATCAGGCCGAAAAAGAGAAAAAACTGTATGCCATTTTTGATGCGTTTGCCCAAAACAACGGTCAGCTAAACATCTCGGATCCGCGTTACGTCAACGCCATCAAAATCTTCTTGACCGGTGTTACCCCGCTCGAATATCAGGCTTACCAAGGCTACGCTCACGTCGGTCGCCAGTTTAGTGGAATCGGTGCGCGCATAGCCTCGCAAATGCAGTCTATCGACGAATTGCGTCATGTGCAAACCCAGATCCATGCCATGAGCCACTACAACAAATATTTCGACGGCTTCCAGGACTGGAGCCATATGCACGACCGCGTGTGGTATCTCTCCGTGCCGAAATCATTTTTCGAAGACGCCCGCTCAGCCGGTCCGTTTGAATTCCTGCTCGCCATCAGTTTCGCCTTTGAATATGTGTTGACCAACCTTTTGTTCGTACCATTATGTCGGGCGCAGCACACAACGGCGACATGGCCACCGTTACTTTCGGTTTTAGCGCACAATCCGACGAAGCCCGCCACATGACGCTCGGCCTTGAGATCATCAAATTCCTGCTTGAGCAACACGAAGACAACCTGCCCATCGTGCAGAAATGGATCGACAAATGGTTCTGGCGCGGCACCCGTCTGCTCTCTATTGTGGCTATGATGATGGACTACATGTTGCCGAACAAAGTGATGTCGTGGAAAGAAGCATGGGAAGTGTATTTTGAAGAAGCCGGCGGGGCGCTGTTTAAAGACCTCGAGCGTTACGGCATCCGCATGCCCAAATACAGTGACGTAATCGAAAAAGAAAAAGAACACATCTCGCATCAGGCTTGGTGGATTTTCTACAACTTCGGTCACGCGGCAGGCTTCCACACTTGGATTCCGACAGATGAAGAGCTGGATTGGCTGAGCGAAAAATACCCTAACACCTTCGACAAATACTACCGCCCGCGTTGGGAATTGGCGAAAAAAATGGAAGCCGAAGGCAAGCGTTTCTATTCCAGCGGCCTGCCGCAGCTTTGCCAAGTGTGCCAAGTGCCGATGGGCTTTACGGAGATGAACGGAGATGCTGGCGAAATCAGCTATCGATGCGCTGAGTTTGAAGGAGAGCGTTACCACATGTGTTCGGATGGCTGCTACGACATCTTTATGGAAGAACCTGAAAAATTCGCCCAATCCTGGTTACCCGTGCATCAGATTCTACAAGGAAACTGTGGAGGTCCTGAACTGGAGAAAATCCTCAGCGAGTATTACCGCATCAACGTCGGTGCCGACAATCTGGACATGAAAGGTTCACCCGACGAGCAGCGCTGGAAAGAATGGAAAGGCGTGGCCTGACAAGCAATTTAGCGAAGCTCACAAGTTCGTTTTAGTGAAACTCGTAAAGCTCGTTTTCAGACAGCCTCATCGTCAATCAATAACAATATAAAAGGAGAAACCATGCCAACTAAAGCCATCCATGAAAACTATCATGGCGACATCCGCGACCGCCGAGAAAACTTTGGCGGCAACATCTTAGTGTATGTCGGATGGGATGAACACCTGCTCTTCTGCTCAGCCAAAGCGTTTCCGCTTCCGCCGTCCATGACCTTCAAAGACTTCCGTGAGCATGTACTGCCCGAAGGTTTTGCGCAACATCCTGACTTCGAACACATCAAGTGGAACGAAGTGCAATGGCGGCTCAACAACCAAGCCTTTTTGCCTGATGACGGCAAAACGTTAGAGCAGCTCGGTTTCGACCACAAATCGCTGCTACGCTTCAAAACGCCCGGGCTGAACGGCTGGAACGGCACCGGCGTGTAGAAAGGGGGAAATCATGAGTTATCAAGTAACTGTAGAACCCACCGGTGACGTGATTGAAGTGGAAGAAGGTCAAACCATTTTGTCTGCTGCGTTGCGTCAAGGCGTTTGGCTGCCGTTTGCCTGTGGGCACGGTACCTGTGGTACCTGCAAAGTGCAGGTTATCGAAGGCTATGGTGATCTCGGCAACGCTTCGTCTTTCGCCCTAATGGACGTGGAGCGCGACGAAGGCAAAGTGCTGGCCTGTTGCTGTATGCCCGAATCAGATATGACCATCGAGGCTGATATCGACGTTGATCCCGATTTCTTGGGTTACACGGTGGAAGACTATACCGCCACCGTCTCTGCGCTGAAGCCGCTTTCGCCTACCATTCTCGGCATTACCCTGAAACTCGATCGACCCATGAAGTTTCAGGCAGGTCAATACATCAACTTGCAAGTACCAAGTGTGGAAGGCACACGCGCGTTTTCTATTGCCAACCCACCGTCTATGGCTGACACGGTTGAACTGCATGTACGAAAAGTCGAAGGAGGTGCGGCCACCACTTGGCTGCACGAAAGCCTGAAAGAAGGCGATGAGTTGCCGCTTTCAGGCCCTTACGGTCAATTCTTTGTGCGTAAGTCCGATGGCCAAGACGTGATTTTCATTGCCGGTGGTTCGGGCTTGTCCAGCCCTGAATCCATGATTTTGGATTTGCTGGAAGAGGATTACACTCGCCAGATTTACCTGTTTCAAGGCGCGCGTAATGTGGCTGAACTCTACCACCGCGAGATGTTTGAGAAACTGGCCGAAGAGCATGAAAACTTTCACTACATCCCAGCGCTCAACGCCGCCTCGCCGGAAGAAAACTGGGAAGGCTTTAATGGCTTCGTGCACGAAGCCGTGGCCGATTACTTCAGCAACCGCTGCAGTGGCCACAAAGCCTATCTTTGCGGCCCGCCGCCGATGATCGAAGCCGCTATTACTACGTTGATGCAAAGCCGCCTGTTTGAGCGCGACATTCACATGGAGCGCTTCCTTACGGCCGCCGACGGCAGCGAAACACAAACCCGTTCGGCCTTGTTTAAGAAAATCTAAACCGCAGTTTAGATGTTTAGACAGGTCGTTTGAAAAAACCAAAACCTAATAACGAGGAGAAAGCAGTGACTAAAAAACTTAAAGCTGCCATTATCGGGCCGGGCAATATCGGCACCGACTTACTGATGAAAATGAAGCGTTCGGAGTGGATAGAGCCGGTGTGGATGGTCGGCATCGACCCACAATCCGAAGGTTTGAAGCGCGCCCGCGAAATGGGCATCAAAACCAGCGACATCGGCGTGGACGGTCTGTTGCCTCATGTGAAAGAAGACGATATCCGGATTGCCTTCGACGCTACATCCGCGTATGTGCATGCCGAAAACAGTCGCAAACTCAACGAGCAGGGCGTGATTATGATCGACCTTACACCCGCCGCCATCGGCCCTTTCTGTATTCCGCCTGTGAATTTGAAAGCGCATGCTGAAAAGCTGGAAATGAACGTGAACATGGTTACCTGTGGCGGACAAGCTACCGTGCCGATGGTGGCGGCCATTTCCCGCGTTCAGCCGGTTAGCTATGGAGAGATCATCGCCACCGTGTCATCCAAATCGGTCGGCCCCGGCACCCGCGCCAACATTGACGAATTCACCCGTACTACCGCGCAGGCTGTGGAAAGCGTAGGCGGCGCCAAAAAAGGTAAAGCCATCATCATCATCAATCCGGCCGAACCGCCTTTGATGATGCGCGACACCATCCACTGCCTCACCGAAAGTGAACCCGACCAAGTCGCGATTACCGAATCCGTACACCGCATGGTGGCTGATGTGCAACGCTATGTACCGGGTTATACGCTGATCAATGGTCCTGTATTTGATGGTAATAAAGTGTCGATTTTCATCGAAGTGAAAGGCTTAGGCGACTTTCTGCCATCTTTTGCCGGCAACCTCGACATCATGACAGCCGCCGGTTTGCGTACTGCTGAAATGTTTGCTGAAGAAGCGGCCAACGGCGTTTTAACCCTGCCTGCACGCTAAGGAGGAAGACATGGATTTAAAAAGTAAAAAAGTTATTTTGCATGACATGAGCCTGCGTGACGGCATGCACGCCAAACGCCATCAGATTTCTTTAGACGAAATGGTAAACATCGCCACTGGCCTCGATGAAGCTGGTATGCCGTTAATCGAAGTGACCCACGGCGACGGATTGGGCGGCGCGTCCCTCAACTACGGTTTTCCCGCCCACAGCGACGAAGAATATCTCGGCGCAGTGATTCCCAAAATGAAGCAGGCCAAAGTTTCGGCCTTGCTGTTGCCCGGCATCGGCACCGTTGACCACCTCTTGATGGCCAAAGAATTGGGCGTGTCGTGTATCCGCGTGGCCACGCACTGTACCGAAGCCGACGTTTCCCAACAACACATCACCAAATCCGCCGAGTTGGGCTTGGATACTGTCGGCTTCCTGATGATGGCGCACATGGTACCCTCCGCCAAGCTGATCGAGCAGGCCAAGCTGATGGAAAGTTACGGCGCGAACTGCATCTACTGCACTGATTCGGCGGGCTACATGCTGCCCGAAGAAGTGGAGGAAAAAATCGGTGCGCTGCGCCAAGCCCTGAAGCCCGAAACCGAGCTGGGCTTCCACGGACACCACAACCTCGGCATGGGCATTGCCAATTCGCTGACCGCCATCAATGCCGGCGCCAACCGTATCGACGGCTCAGTAGCTGGCTTGGGTGCAGGCGCGGGCAATACCCCGTTGGAAGTGTTTGTAGCGGTGTTGGAGCGAATGGGGGTCGAGCACGGCACCGACTTATTCAAACTGATGGACGTGGCCGAGGACCGAGTGGTGCCGATTATGGATCACCCCATCCGCGTCGACCGCAACGCACTAACACTGGGCTATGCGGGCGTGTATTCGTCGTTCCTGTTGTTTGCCAAACGCGCCGAAGCCAAATACGGCGTCTCCGCCCGCGAAATTCTAGTGGAGTTGGGCAAGCGAGGCACCGTCGGCGGGCAGGAAGACATGATCGAAGATTTAGCACTCACTATGGCCAAGCAGAAAGGCAAAACAGCATGAGCACATTAAGCAAACAACAAATAGAGCAACTGGCCGAACATTTAGAAAACGCCGAATTGCAGGCTTATGAAGTCACCAAAATCACCGACGATTTCCCTGAAATGGATTATGAAGACGCCTTCGACATCCAATGGGAAATCCGCCGCCGCAAAGAAGAGCGTGGCAACAAAATCGTTGGCATGAAAATGGGGCTGACCTCATGGGCCAAGATGAGCCAAATGGGCGTAGAGCATCCCTGCTACGGCTTTCTGACCGACTATTTTAGCGTGCCCGAAGGTGCAGCAGTAAAGCACGACGAGCTGATCCACCCGAAAATCGAGGCCGAGCTGGCGTTTGTGACCAAAGCCGATCTGCGAGGTCCCGGCTGTCACATCGGCGACGTATTGGCCGCCACCGATTTTGTGATGCCTGCCATAGAAGTGATTGACTCACGCTACAAAGATTTCAAATTCGATTTGAAATCGGTGATTGCCGACAACTCTTCTTCCAGTCGTTTCATTACCGGCGGCTGTGCCAAACCCGTGAGCGAATTAGATTTGAAAACGCTGGGCGTGGTGATGGAAATCAACGGCAAAGTGGTGCAGACCGGCGCCGGCGCGGCGGTGCTGGGACATCCGGCAGCATCGATCGCTATGCTGGCGAACATGCTGGCTGAACGCGGCGAATATTTGCCGGCTGGTTCGTTTGTGATGATCGGCGCAATTACCGCCGCCGTACAGGTGGAAAAAGGCGATTCGTTCTGCGTGCATTTCCAAGATTTGGGCAGCATCAGCGGCCGTTTTGAATAAAGGTCAAGAAAGGAAACAATCATGCCGATTATTCAGATCCACATGATCGAAGGCCGTACCGACGAGCAAAAAGAAGCCGTCATCCGCGAAGTAACCGAAGCTATGGTTCGTGCAGTAGGTGCGCCGAAAGAATCGGTGCGCGTACTGATTAACGAAATGCCCAAGCAGCATTTCGGTATCGGCGGAGAATCGGCGAAAGCGAAAGGACGTTGATGTTTCAGACGACCTGTCTGAAAACAAGAGGTCGTCTGAAGACCGCGAAGGAGGAAACATGGGCTACACCGTATGTATTAAAGATCCGAGCGGTTCGGCTGCTTGCACGCGCAGCATTATCGTGCACGAAGGTCAAACCCTGCTGGCCGCTTCTGAGCAGATAGGACAGTGCACCATTTCGGTGGGCTGTCGCGGCGGAGGATGCGGCGTGTGTCGGATACGGATTTTGTCGGGCTGCTACCGCAAAAAGGCCATGAGCAAAACCCATATCAACGAGCAGGATTTGGCTGAAGGCGTGGTACTGGCTTGCCGAGTTTTTCCCGAAAGCGATATGGAAATCGTGAGCGAGCCGCCCCAGTCGCCTTACAACCCGTTTACTTAATTTATGCAACACCACAACCACAGACTGAACACTAAATAACGAATACAGGAGAAGCATCATGAGAAAAGGTGTAATGCGTCCAGGACACGTACAAATCCGCGTATTGGACATGGAAGAGGCCGTGAAACATTACGGTGATTTGATGGGCTTGCTTCCCATGGGCAGCGACGAACAAGGCCGTCGCTATTTCAAAGGCTGGACGGAAGTTGACAGCTTCTCCGTCGTGCTGCGTGAAACCGACGAAGCGGGCATGGATTTCATGGCGTTCAAAGTGCTTGACGAAGCCACCCTTGACAAACTGCGTCAAGAATTAATCGATTTCGGCGGGCTGGACGTACAAGACATCCCCGCGGGCGAGTTGAAAGGCTGTGGTCGCCGCGTACGCTTCACCGCACCCACCGGTCATGTGTTCGAGCTGTTCGCTACCAAGGAGCAACCTGGCAAATACGGCGTGGGTGAACGCAACCCCGAAGCCTGGCCGCGCGATTTGAAAGGCATGAAAGTCACCCGTTTCGACCACTGCCTGCTCTACGGCGACGACCTCGATCGCACCTACGATCTGTTCACGCAGGTATTGGGCTTCGACTTGACAGAACAAGTGCTAACACCCGACGGCACCCGCGCTGCGCAGTTCCTCACTTGTTCGATGAAAGCACACGACGTGGCCTTTATCCGCCATGCCGAAAAGGGCAAATTCCACCACGCCTCGTTTTATCTCGAAACGTGGAACGATGTTCTGCTGGCTGGTGATTTGATTGCTATGACCAACACTTCCATTGACATCGGCCCAACACGTCACGGCATTACCCTCGGTCAAACGATTTACTTCTTCGATCCGTCGGGTAACCGCAACGAAGTGTTTGCAGGCGGAAATTACCACTACCCCGACCACCCGCCGGTAACATGGGATGTCGATCAGTTGGGCAAAGCCATTTTCTACCACGACCGCGTGCTCAACGAGCGTTTCTTAACAGTATTGACTTAAATCGTATTTTCAGACGACCTGTCTGAAATCAAAGGTCGTCTGAAAAACTTGCACAAACCCTATCGCAAATAAACTGAACACAACAGCACGTTATTCCGGATTTAAATCCGAATATCTCTCCAAGTTTACTGAAAATCGGTATAGTCGAGTATGGCTGAATAAGTTTATTTGTCCTATTAAAAACAGAGGTAGGAACATGAAAGAATTCAAACATTTTATCAACGGCGAATATGTCGGCTCGTCCAGCGGCAAAACTTTTGAAAACCGCAATCCGGTCGACAATAGCCTAATCGGCATGGTACATGAAGCCGGTAAAGAAGAAGTCGATGCCGCCGTAGCCGCCGCCCGCGCCGCCCTCAAAGGTCCGTGGAGCAAGCTCACCCAAGCCCAGCGCATTCAGCTCTTAAACAAAGTGGCCGACCGTATTAACGAGCGTTTCGACGAGTTTCTTGAAGCTGAATGCCGTGACACCGGCAAACCGCGCAAAATGGCTTCGCACATCGACATTCCGCGTGGTGCCGCCAACTTCAAAGCCTTCTCTGAAACCTTGGCCAACCATCCCACTGAAGCCTTCCGACTTGACACACCTGACGGTAAGGGTGCCATCAACATCGGCCACCGTACACCCAAAGGCGTAGTTGCCGTGATTTCACCGTGGAACCTGCCGCTGCTGTTAATGACTTGGAAAGTCGGTCCTGCCCTGGCCTGCGGCAACACCGTTGTCGTGAAGCCTTCTGAAGAAACCCCCGCTACCACCACATTGCTCGGTGAAGTGATGAACGAATGCGGCGTGCCGCCCGGCGTATTCAACGTTGTACATGGTTTCGGCCCCAATTCCGCCGGTGCGTTCCTTACCGAACATAAAGGCATCGATGCCATTACCTTCACCGGCGAAACCCGAACCGGCGAAATCATCATGAAAGCCGCCGCTGTCGGCCTGCGCAACATTTCTATGGAATGCGGTGGCAAAAACCCAGCTATCGTGTTTGCTGATTGCGATTTGGAAAAAGCCGTCGAAGGCACCATGCGTTCCGCCTTCGTCAACTGCGGTCAAGTCTGCCTCGGCACCGAGCGCGTGTATGTAGAACGCCCACTGTTCAACGACTTCGTGCACCGCATGAAAGAAGAAGTCGCTAAACTTAAACCCGGTCGCCCCGAGGATCCTGAAGCGAACTTCGGTCCGCTGGTGAGCCAAGAGCACCGCAACAAAGTGCTGTCGTACTATAAATTGGCCGTGGAAGAAGGCGCTACTGTCGAAATCGGCGGAGGTGTACCCGACATGGGCGAAGCACTCAAAGACGGTGCATGGGTCGAGCCGACCATCTGGACAGGTTTACCCGACGACGCACGCGTCGTCCGCGAAGAAATTTTCGGCCCTTGTTGTCATATCCGCCCCTTCGACACAGAAGACGAAGCTATCGCGCTGGCCAACAACACCGACTACGGCCTAGCAGCAGCCATCTGGACGGAAAACAGCAGCCGCGCCGTGCGCGTGGCCGAGCAGATGGAAGCCGGTATCGTGTGGGTGAACAGCTGGTTCCTGCGCGATTTGCGCACCGCATTCGGCGGAGCCAAACAGTCCGGCATTGGTCGCGAAGGCGGTGTACACGGCCTCGAGTTTTACACCGAGTTGAAAAACATCTGTATCAAGATATAAGCAGAACATCTGAAAGCAGACTGAGCGGTTGTAAAAACCTTAGGGCGGGCATCCCTGCCCGCCACACTTAACAATCCAACACCCCATAATAAAAGGTCGTCTGAAATTTCAGACGACCTCACGGAGACATACTATGATCCAAGACGATATCAAACGCTTCGG
Organism: uncultured Neisseria sp.; assembly: GCA_927911515.1. GTDB lineage: Bacteria > Pseudomonadota > Gammaproteobacteria > Burkholderiales > Neisseriaceae > Neisseria. Next base: position 1,949 of record CAKMQH010000239.1, on the reverse strand, counting down.
TACCATGCTCTACCAAGCCATGAGCAGCCGCCAAGCTATCCGTCCACTCACCGAACAAGCACCCGACATCACCATTGAAGAAGCTTACCACATCTCCCAAGCCTTTCTGCAACACCGCTTGGATGCTGGAGAAAAAGTCATCGGCAAAAAAATCGGCCTCACCTCGCACGCCGTACAATCCATGCTTAAAGTCGACCAGCCCGATTTCGGCTTCCTCACCGACAAAATGGTATTCAGCCAAGGGCAAGACATGCCCATCAGCCAAATGCTGATGCAGCCGCGCGCCGAGGGCGAGATTGCGTTTGTGCTGAAAAAAGATCTAAACGGTCCCGGCGTGACCGCCGCCGACGTCATTGCCGCCACCGAATGCGTGATGCCGTGTTTTGAAATTGTCGATTCCCGTATCGAAAACTGGCAAATCAAAATCCAAGACACCGTCGCTGACAACGCCTCCTGCGGCCTCCTGATTCTCGGCGACACTGCCGTCAGCCCGCGCCAAGTCGATTTGCGCACCTGCGGCATGGTTGTTGAGAAAAACGGCAAAATCATCAGCACCGGTGCCGGAGCAGCCGCCCTTGGCAGCCCCGTCAATTGTGTCGCTTGGCTTGCCAACACCTTGGGTAGCTTCGGAATCCCACTCAAAGCAGGCGAGATCATCCTCTCTGGCGCGCTAGTTCCATTGGAAAATGTGAGTGCAGGCGATTTCATGTCTGTATCTATCGGCGGTATTGGTAATGCTTCAGTGTTGTTTAGCTGAAATGGTTTCAATAGGTAAATATAGTTAAAAAAACTTAAAAATAGTATATTTGTCATACTCAGACTTAACCTGAGTATCTTGAGTTCAGGTAATTTAAGAGATACGAAGTTCAAGCACGAGTATGACGTTTATACTTCTGCTATTGATTGGCTGTACTAGACCTTTACAAAATAGCCCTTTACCTAAGAGTCAAAACCCAAATACAGAATTTCGGATCTTGGATAAAGGGGCTATTTTGTAAAGGTTTCAGCTAAGAAGATGTGGTTGGTACAGGTTTCTCTCATAAAAAAGTCGTCTGAAAAGGCTGCGATAGCGTTTTCAGAGACCTTTGGTGAACTTTAACTCAGATTATTGGGCATATTTTTTACCCAAAGCTTCAGCAGCTTTTTGCACTTCCTGATTGGCTTGGCGTAAAACCGTTTCCATATTGTGGGTTTTGTCTTGGTATGCCTTCATGAATTGGACAGCTTCTTTGTCTTTCATGTCAATCTTTAGTGCAGAAGCATTTTCGCTGGACAGGATGATCATTTCGTTGGCTGTTTTGCTTGTTTGCAGCATACGGTCAAGAACGGCTTTGACTTCAGCATCTTGAATATTGAGTTTCTCGGCATCTTGAAGGTATTTATCAAGAGCGGGTGTCAACTCTTTGACAGCTGCAAGTGCGGCTGCTTCATCACCTTTTAATGCAGTTTGTTGCAGCTTGAAAGACATTTGCGCGATTTTTTTGTGCTTCCGCTCCTGAGATATATTCCATGAATTTCTTCAGGTCTTCCAAACCGGTTGGTGATTTTTTGTCGGAAATGGTAATAGGCTCTGCCAATTTAGGATCGGGAACGGGGAATTTATTGATGATTTCAGCGTATTTGCCGGAGAGGGTAACTTCGCCTTCTGCTGTTTGTACGGTAGTGGGTTTGCTGTCAGCCGATTTGCCTGAGTCGCCACAAGCTGCCAATGCCGCAGCGGTGAATAATGCCAAGCCGAATTTTGTTAAGGTGTTCATAAGAGTCCTTTGAAGAAATAGGCAGATAATCGATGCTATCGAAATGATAGATACTTTATCTAGCACGGACTCGATTGATATGCGTAATAACTATAGTGGATTAAATTTTAAACCAGTACGGCGTTGCCTCGCCTTACCGTACTATTTGTACTGTCTTCGTCTTCTGTGTCGAAGGGGCGGATATGACAACAA
>CAKMQH010000238.1 GCA_927911515.1 uncultured Neisseria sp. | reverse complement strand
TTTGAATGGCAACCCCGTGCGTTTCAGACGACCTTTCGGCGGTCGGAAAATCGTCGTTTCACTTGCTGAACGGCAACCACATCCGCGCAAGCAGATACATGATTGCGCCGCCGCCCCCGAGGATAAAAAAGACGATGCCTTTTTTACGCGAATTCGGGCAGAGCAGGTAAACGGCAAGGCTGAAACTGATAAATAACAATGCCACGCGCCAAACCAATTCTTTGTCTTTGAAACGGTTGAGCGTATAAGTTTCGGTCATCATCACATACATCTGCCACAACGCGGCCATACACATGCTGATAATGCCCATCGGTATAAACAGGATACCGATTACTTCTTTATTCATAATCAAACGCTGTCTGTGAATGTGTCGCCGATTATATATAGTGGTTCAAGTTTAAACCAGTACTGCGTTGCTTCGCCTTGCCGTACTATCTGTACTGTCTGCGGCTTCGTCGCCTTGTCCTGAATTAAACTTAACCCACTATCGTAGATTCAAATAGCAATGCTTAAATCGTCATTCCGGTAAGGGAACAATGACAACTCATATGCCCTATTTTCTCTCTATACCTATCGGAACATTGCTTCCCGAACATTCATCTTTCCGAAAAGGTCGTCTGAAAAGTTTCAGAGACCTTTTTATGCTTTACTTGACCTTATCAGCCGTGCAAAGCGCGTTTGTCAGCGGCCAGCGCAGCTTCGTGAACCACTTCGGACAAGGTCGGATGGGCATGGATGATGCGGGCGATGTCTTCGCTGCTGGCGAAGAATTCGAGCGCAGTGACGCCTTCGGTAACCAATTCGCTGACAACCGGGCCGATCATGTGTACGCCCAAGATGCGGTCGGTTTTGGCGTCTGCCAACACTTTGACCGTACCTTTGGCTTTACCCATCGCCAACGCGCGACCGTTTGCACCGAAGCCGGAAGTGCCTTTTTTGTATTCCACACCTTCGGCTTTGAGCTGCTCTTCAGTTTTGCCGACCCAAGCAATTTCGGGGTCGGTGTAAATCACGAACGGCACGTTGTTGAAATCAATATGCGGTTTCTGACCGGCGATGCGCTCGGCAACCGCCACGCCTTCGTCGCTGGCTTTGTGCGCCAACATCGGGCCGCGAACCACGTCGCCGATTGCCCAGACATTAGGCAGGTTGGTGCGGCATTCGCCGTCCACTTTGATAAAGCCGCGCTCGTCTTTTTCCAAGCCGATGGCTTCGGCGTTCAAGCCTTTGGTGTTCGGAATACGGCCGATGGCGACGATGAGTTTGTCGAATACTTCGGTTTTGGCTTCGCCTGCGGCGGTCTGGTAGGCAACGGATACGCCTTTGCCTTCAGATTTGATGTCGCCGATTTTCACGCCCAACTCGATGTTCAAGCCCTGCTCTTTGGTGAAATATTTGAAGGCTTCTTTGGCGATCTGCTGGTCGGCGGCGGCAAGGAAGGTCGGCATGGCTTCGAGGATGGTGACTTGAGAACCGACACGGTTCCACACAGAACCCATTTCCAAACCAATCACGCCCGAACCGATAACGCCCAGTTTGGCAGGCACTTCGGTCAGGTTCAATGCGCCTTCGTTGTCCAATACGTTTACATTGTCGATGGCAACCTGCGGCAGCGGACGCGGCACGGAGCCGGTCGCTACGATGACGTGTTTGGCTTCGATAACGGTTTTTTCGCCTTTGTTATCGACTTCGATTTGGTAGGCATCGCCGTTTTGCCGGCAAATGAAGCCGTACCGAACAGGCTGGTTACTTTGTTTTTTTGGAACAGGAATTTCACGCCGCCGGTAAGCTTGGTTACGATAGCGTCTTTGCGCGCAATCATTTTCGCCGCGTCGAATTTGATGTCGCCGACGCTGATGCCGTGTTCGGCAAAATCATGCTGCGCAGCATGGAAATGTTCGCTGGATTGTAACAAGGCTTTGGAAGGAATGCAGCCGACGTTCAGGCAGGTACCGCCCAGCGCGGGCGCGTCGCCTGCTTTGTTGACGCCCGCATCAACACAGGCGGTTTTGAAACCCAGTTGGGCGGCGCGGATGGCGGCAACATATCCGCCGGGGCCTGCGCCGATGACTACTACATCGTATTGAGACATGTGAAAAATCCTTTGTTTGACATTTTTGCCGCAGGAAAACCTTCGGCAAGAGTTCATCCACTATATTTTGCATAAGAGGTCGTCTGAAAGCGCGGCTTCAACGCAGTTAAAACTCATTCTGCCCTTTTCAGAGTACGAAGCCTGCCCGTAAGCACGACCTTTTGAAATTTCAGCCCGATTGGTTCGGACGCATCAGCGACGGCAGGAATGCGGGCTGTATTCCCTGACTTCGTGTCCGGTGAAATTGTTGTAAACGCGGACGGTAGCGTGCGGATAACGTTTGCACAAAACGCTGCGGGCGACGGGAATGCCTGCTTTGTTGCTGTCCATTTCAAAAACGCTTGTTCAACATTCTACCGCGCGCATCATAAGCATTGACGGAATATTCCTTGCCTTCGAATGCGGCGCACGCGCCAAGCAGGGAAACGACAGCCAAAAGCGGAAACAGGGAGATGGATTTCATGGATACGCTCCTATGGATTTTCAAGCGTTTGCTTCTGCACGGAAAATGGCAGCAACAAACTTTCTCCCTTAGATTTCAAACATCCCGCCGTTTTCAGACGACCTTTTTTCGTTTCAAGGTCGTCTGAAAACCAATCGCAGCCCGATTTCAAACTGCTGCTCTGTTTTTATCCGCTTATATCCCTTTGGCGGCGTTTACAGATCCAACAACAGGCGTGCCGGATCTTCCAGCGCGTCTTTGATGGCAACCAAAGTCAACACGGCTTCGCGGCCGTCGATGATGCGGTGGTCGTAAGAGAGTGCCAGATACATCATCGGGCGGACGACGACTTGACCGCTTTCCACGACTGCGCGCTCTTTGGTCGCGTGCATACCCAAAATGGCGGATTGCGGCGGATTGATAATCGGGGTGGACATCATAGAACCGAACGTACCGCCGTTGGTGATGCTGAACGTACCACCGGTCAAATCTTCCAGCGCGATTTTGCCGTCTTTAGCTTTTTTGGCGTAATCGACGATGGCTTGTTCGATGTCGGCAATGCTCATTTGGTCGGCATCACGCAGAATCGGAACGACCAGACCGCGCGGGCTGCCGATGGCAATACCGATGTCGAAGTAACCGTGGTAAACGATGTCGCTTCCGTCAACGGAGGCGTTGACCACCGGATATTTTTTTCAGCGCGGCAACGGCTGCTTTGACGAAGAAAGACATGAAGCCGAGTTTGGTACCGTGTTCTTTCTCGAATTTTTCTTTGTATTTCGCACGCAAGTCCATGATGGGCTTCATATTGACTTCGTTGAACGTAGTCAGAATCGCATTTTCCTGTTGCGAAGCCAAGAGACGTTCGGCAACACGAGCACGCAGGCGGCTCATCGGAACGCGTTGTTCTGGACGTGCGCCGGCGGGAACAGTGGTTGGCGCGGCTGCGGGTGCAGCAGCAGGTTTGGCGGCAGCGTTTTGCACGTCTTCTTTCAAAACACGACCGTCGCGGCCGGAACCTTGCAGCGCGTTCACATCCACGCCGGTTTCGGCTGCCAGTTTGGCAGCAGCAGGCATGGCGGCATTGGTTTGAACAGCGGCGGGAGCGGCTTCAGGTGCAGGCGCGGCGGTTGGGGCTTCAACGGAAGCGGTAGCAGCGGTGTCAATGCGCGCCAATACTTGTTCAGCGGCAACAGTTTCGCCGTTTTGAGCGATGATTTCAACCAATACACCGGCTTGTGGAGAAGGTACTTCCAAAACCACTTTGTCAGTTTCGATGTCAATCAAGATTTCGTCGCGCGCTACGGCTTCGCCTACTTTTTTCTTCCATTCCAAGAGCGTGCCTTCGGATACGCTTTCGGACAGCATGGGTACTTTTACATCAATAATCATTTTGTGTCTCCAGATGGTCGTTGGTTTTCAGACGACCTGTTGTGTGTTATCTCTTTTGTTTGGCTGGCGTTCCGTCTGAAGTGTTTCATTCGGAACGCCGCACCGTATTGCGTTACAGCGTCATTGCGTCTTCAACCAGTTGTTTCAGCTGGGCAACGTGTTTGCTCATATAGCCGACGGCTGGCGATGCGCTGCTCGGACGACCGGCATAAGACAGTTTTTGGCTTTCGCTGATAACGTCTTCCAAGCGGTGACGGATTTGGTAGAACGCGCCTTGGTTTTTTGGCTCTTCCTGCGCCCAAACCACGGATTTCGCGTTCGGATATTTCGCCAGTTCTGCACGCAACTCGTCGTATGGGAACGGATAAAGCTGCTCGACGCGTACGATGGCGACATCGTTTTCCAGTTTGCGCTCGGCGCGGCCTGCTTCCAAATCGTAGTAAACCTGTCCGGCACACAGAATCACGCGTTTCACGCTTTCATTGTTGCCACGCTCGGCGGTATCGCCGATGACAGGACGGAAGCGCGAACCTTCGGTAAAGTTTTCCAGCGAGCTCATCGCGCCTTTGAAACGCAACAGGCGTTTGGACATGAAAATCACCAGCGGTTTGCGGTACGAACTCAAGACTTGGCGTTGCAGCAGGTGGAACATTTGCGACGCTTCGGACGGCATGATGATTTGCATATTGTTTTCAGAGCAAAGCTGCAACCAGCGTTCTACACGGCCGGATGAGTGTTCCGGACCTTGTCCGTCATAGCCGTGCGGCAGGATGGTGGTCAGACCGCAGAGACGACCCCACTTGGTTTCGCCGGACGACAGGAATTGGTCGATGGTGACTTGCGCACCGTTGGCAAAGTCGCCGAACTGGGCTTCCCAAATGGTCAGTTTGTCAGGTGCGGAGCAGGCAAAGCCATATTCATAAGCCATGACCGCTTCTTCATTCAAGATGGAGTCGATCACGAGGAATTCGCCTGCACCTTCGCCCATATTGCGCAGCGGTACATAAGTGCCGTCATCCCATTTTTCGCGGTTTTGATCATGCAATACGGCATGACGGTGTGAGAATGTACCGCGTCCGGAGTCTTCGCCGGAAATGCGCACGCCGTGACCTTTGGTCACCAAGTTGGCGTATGCGAGTGTTTCCGCCATACCCCAGTCAATCGGCTGACTGCCCGCAGCCATGCCTTTACGCGCTTCGAGCACGCGCTTGGCAGTCGGGTGCAGCGCAAAGCCTTCGGGAACAGCGGTGAATTTCTCGGTGAGACGCTCGATGTCGGCAGCAGGCAGACCGGTTTCCACATCTTCGCGCCAGTCTTGACCTTGGTATTTGCTCCAATCGATTTGCGTACGTTGGAAATTGCTCAACGTCGTTTGCTCGACGTGTTCGCCTTTGTCCAAAGCATCGCGGTAAGCTTGGATATAGCCATCAGCTTCTGCTTGCGTTACCACGCCTTCTGCAATCAGTTGCTCAGTGTACAAAGCACGCGCACCGGGGTGTTGCGATACTTTTTTGTACATCATCGGCTGGGTCAGGGTCGGATCATCGCCCTCGTTGTGACCCCATTTGCGGTAGCAGACAACATCGATCACGATGTCTTTGTTGAATTTTTTACGGTAGTCCAAAGCTGCTTGGATGGCGAAGCAAACGCGTTCCGGATCGTCGCCGTTGACGTGGATAACCGGAGCGGAAACCATTTTCGCCACGTCGGTACAATGCACGGTCGAGCGGGTATCGCGGGTATCGGAAGTGGTAAAGCCGATTTGGTTGTTGATAACGATGTGAACCGTACCGCCGGTAGTGTAGCCGCGCGTTTTAGACAGGTTGAACGTTGCTTGGTTGACGCCCAAACCGACAAATGCAGAGTCGCCGTGAATCAATACGGGCAATACTTTGTCGCGACCGTTTTCGCCCAGACGTTTTTGTTTGGCGCGTGCAGAACCTTCGACAACAGGGTTAACGATTTCCAAGTGCGACGGGTTGAACGCCAAAGAAACGTGCATCGGACCATTCGGCGTAGCGATGTCGGAGCTGAAACCCATGTGGTATTTCACGTCGCCGCTGGGCAGCTTGATTTCGGCACGGCCTTCAAACTCGGCAAACAAATCGCCCGGTTTCTTGCCCAAAATGTTGACCAAGACATTCAGACGACCTCGGTGTGCCATACCGATGATGACTTCTTCGACACCGTCTTTACCTGCGTTTTGAATCAGGTAATTCAGACCGGCAATCACGCTCTCGCCGCCTTCTACGCCGAAGCGTTTCTGACCGACATATTTGGTATGCAGATAACGCTCCAAAGTCTCGGCAGCGGTCATTTCTTTCAGGATGCGGCGTTTCTGTTCGGCACTGTAACTAGGGGTGGACAGCACATCCTCAAAATAATTGCGCAACCAGCGGCGTTCTTCGGTATTGGGAATGTAGATGTATTCCAATGCGAGGTGACCGCAGTAGGTTTGTTTGAGGTTGCTGATGATTTGGGACAGAGGCAGCTTGCTTTGGCCGGAAAAATCGCCCTCGCCCATATTGAACTGAACCGCCATATCGGCATCATTCAGTCCGTGGAATTTGGGATCGAGGGCTTCAATGTTGCGTGGCGGAATACGTTTGAGCGGGTCAAGCTGGGCAGCACCCACACCTTGAATACGGTAAGCAGAAATCAACCGCAATACACCGACCTGTTTCTTCATCATGGCTTCATCCATACCGCCGGCAATAGCCGCTGTCGATTTGGTTTTTGCCAAATTAGCGAAGGATTCACGAATCGGAGCATGGGCAACATCAACATCTGCCGCACCGGGCTGCTTGCTTAAGTCGGTGAAATATTGCTTCCATTTCTCATCGACAGAACTTGGGTTTTCCAAGAAATTCTCATACAATTCTTCGATGTAGGGAGCATTTGAACCGAACAGATAAGAAAAATTGAGTTTTTCATCCATCATGACACGAGCTCTTTTCTTTAAAATATAAACAAAGGGTAGAATTCCATGTGTTTCAACGGAATCCATGCCGTTTGAAATGACACTTCATTCTACCCTATTTCCAGCCAAATTACTTGTATCTGTTTCGTTTATTGCGGACAAACTCATTTAAAAAAGCTATTCGGCTTTCTCAAATAAAACTCCGACAACATATTAACATCTCGATTATCAGCGTTTATCCGCCGGTACATAATCACGACGTACGGCACCGGTATAAAGTTGGCGCGGACGGCCGATTTTCAGCGAAGGATCGCCGATCATTTCATGCCAGTGCGAAATCCAGCCCACGCTGCGCGACAGGGCGAAGATGACGGTAAACATTTCGGTCGGAATGCCCAGCGCGGACAGGACGATACCGGAGTAGAAGTCGACGTTGGGGTACAGCTTGCGCTCTACGAAGAACGGGTCTTTCAGGGCAATTTGTTCCAACTCCATTGCCAGCTTGAATTTCGGACTGTCTTCCAAGCCCAATTCTTTCAGCACTTCATAACAGGTCTCGCGCATGATGCTGGCGCGCGGATCCATATTGCGGTACACGCGATGTCCGAAGCCCATCAGGCGGTATTTACGCTGTTTCACGCCTTCCATATATTCGGCAACACGGGACACATCACCAATTTCGTCCAACATTTTCAAGACGGCTTCGTTCGCACCGCCGTGGGACGCACCCCACAGACAGGCAATACCGGCAGCGATACAAGCAAACGGGTTCGCACCTGAAGAACCTGCCAAACGGACGGTCGAAGTCGATGCGTTTTGCTCGTGGTCGGCATGAAGGATAAAGATGCGGTCGAGCGCGCGTGCCAATACGGGATTGGGTTTGTAGTCTTCACATGGTGTGGCGAACATCATGTGCATGAAGTTTTCGGAATAAGAGAGGTTGTTTTTTGGATAATTGAACGGCAGACCGTTGGAATAACGGTAACACATTGCCGCAATCGTCGGAATTTTGGAAATCAGACGGTAAATCGCGATTTTGCGGTGTTCGGGGTTCGTGATGTCCAGACTGTCTTGATAGAATGCAGACAATGCACCGACCACGCCGACCATCATCGCCATCGGATGCGCATCACGGCGGAAGCCGCGGAAGAACCAAGTCAGCTGTTCATGCACCATCGTATGACGGCGGACGGTATTGTCAAATTCTGCCTTTTGTTCAGGTGTCGGCAATTCGCCGTAAATCAACAGGTAGCAGACTTCCAGATAATCGGATTTTTCGGCAAGCTGTTCAATAGGATAACCACGGTAATACAGCAAGCCTTCGTCGCCGTCGATATAAGTGATTTTGGACTCGCAGCTTGCTGTTGAAACGAATCCGGGGTCGAATGAGAATAAGCCTGTGCTTTTAGTCAGTGCGCGGATATCGACCACGTCATGACCGATGCTCGCTTCCAATACGGGCAGTTCTAAATCCTCTTGATTGGGTACGTTGAGTTTAATTGATTTGGACATATTTATCGCTCCTTTGTAGGTTGGGGCTTTCGTTGCTGCCTATGCAGCACGGTCTTTATTTTCAGACAACCTCCGTATCCTAGGAATCCGCCGAAAGGCAGGCGGATTTCCAATACGTCAAGCTCGTCTGATTTTTTCAAGCATAGGGATAAGGTGTTCCTTGTCTGTCGCCGAATGTCCGTTGATCAGGGCAAGAAGCTCCTGATCTTGAAACTCAAGGATTTCGGAAAACTCGGACAGCTCTTTATCGTTCAAATGCTCGAATTCTTTTTCCATAAACCTGCCGAAAATCAAATCTAACTCTAATAATCCCCGGCGGGTTTGAAAACGGATTTTCCGTTTGGCAATATCGTCAAAAACCATCATTTCTTAAACGGCTCGTTTCAACATAATTTCTTTAATCTTACCGATGGCACGGGTCGGATTCAAGTGTTTAGGACATACGTCCACGCAGTTCATGATGGTATGACAGCGGAACAGACGATACGGGTCGTTCAAATTATCCAAACGCTCGTTGGTAATGGTATCGCGGCTGTCCGCGATGAAGCGGTAGGCATTCAGCAAACCGGACGGGCCGACGAATTTGTCGGGATTCCACCAGAACGACGGGCAGGCAGTCGAACAGCAGGCACACAAAATACATTCGTACAAGCCGTCCAACTCTTTGCGCTCTTCCTGAGTTTGCAGTCGCTCTTTGTCGGAATCGATCGGATTGTCGTTGACGACGTAAGGTTTGATGGAGTGGTATTGTTTGAAGAACTGGGTCATGTCCACAATCAGGTCGCGGATGACAGGCAGACCGGGCAGCGGACGGATTTTCACAGGCTGCTTCAAACCGCGTAAATCGGTCAGACACGCCAAGCCGTTTTTGCCGTTGATGTTCATACCGTCCGAACCGCAAATACCTTCGCGGCAGGAACGGCGGAAAGACAGGGTATCATCTTGCGCTTTTAGGCGCACCAGCGCGTCCAAAAGTTTGACGTCGGTAGGTTCCAGTTCCAACTCGTAACGTTGCATATATGGTTTTGCATCAACGTCCGGATTGTAACGGTAAATTTCAAAACTCATTTTTTCCATGAGAAGTGTTCCTTTTCTCATAAACCGCCTGATGGTTTTATGTTATGGGTTCAGGCTGTTCAGTGTGGTGGTGTATTTGATTTTCAGACGACCCCTTGTGATACGGAGGTCGTCTGAAAACGCATCAGTAAACGCGCTTGGCCGGTTTGATGTATTCCACGCTCAAAGGCTTGGTGTGTACCGGTTTGTAGGACAAGGTGTTGGTATCTGAATGATACAGCGTGTGTTTCATCCAGTTTTCGTCATCGCGCTCAGGATGGTCGTCTGAAGCGTGTGCACCGCGTGATTCTTTACGAGCTTCGGCAGATACCAAAGTCGCTTTCGCTACTTCAATCAGGTTATCCAATTCCAAAGCTTCGATACGCGCGGTATTCCACACTTTGCTCTTGTCTTTGATTTCAGTACGTTTTACGCGTTCGGCAATCGCCATGATTTCTCGAACGCCTTTGCTCAGAATCTCATCAGTACGGAACACGCCGGCATGCAGTTGAACAGAACGTTGCAGTTCGCGACGCAGCGCATCAACATTTTCGCCGCCGGTTTGGTTATCCAATCGTTCGATACGTTGGCGGGTCAGCTCACCCGCATCAGCAGGCAGCGGTTTCCAATCGCTTTGCTCTTTGATGAATTTAATCATACTGTCGCCGGCAGCTTTACCGAATACCACCAAGTCAAGCAGGGAGTTGGTACCCAAACGGTTCGCACCGTGCACGGAAGCACAAGCGCACTCGCCGGCAGCATACAAACCTTTCACCGGCACTTCATATTCGTCGCCCTGCGGCACAACGACTTCGCCGTGATAGTTGGTCGGAATACCGCCCATCATGTAGTGGGTAGTCGGCACGACAGGAATCGGGTCTTTAATCGGGTCGATACCGGCAAACTGAATGGAAATCTCGCGGATGCCCGGCAGTTTTTCCATAATTTTTTCGGCACCGATATGGTCGATTTTCAGCAATACATGGTCTTTGTTTTTACCGCAACCACGACCTTCGTAGATTTCCATCGCCATCGCACGGGAAACCACGTCGCGTGAAGCCAAGTCTTTTACGGTCGGTGCATAGCGTTCCATAAAGCGCTCGCCGTCGGCATTCAACAGAATACCACCCTCACCGCGTACGCCTTCGGTAATCAACACGCCTGCACCAGCCACGCCGGTCGGGTGGAATTGCCAGAATTCCATATCTTCCAACGGAATACCCGCACGGGCGCAAATACCCAAACCGTCGCCGGTATTCATATAGGCATTGGTGGAAGACGCATAAATACGACCGCCACCACCAGTAGCAAACATTACCGCTTTAGCGTGGAAAATATAAACTTCGCCGGTTTCCATTTCCATGGCGGTAACACCGACGACATCGCCATTCTCATCACGAATCAAATCTTGCGCTGTCCATTCCACAAAGAATTGCGTATTGGCACGGACGTTTT
>CAKMQH010000237.1 GCA_927911515.1 uncultured Neisseria sp. | reverse complement strand
ATTTGGCTCCCCGACCTGGGCTCGAACCAGGGACCTGCGGATTAACAGTCCGTCGCTCTACCGACTGAGCTATCGGGGAATTAAGGAAGTAATTCTATCCTTAAATTTAAAATAAGTCAAGAACTATTTCCTTATGATTTTTACCACTATGATTTCTATATAATTTATAGAATTTCTGCAATGTGTTTGGCAGCACGTTTTGCATCCAACAAAATCAAGCCCAGTTTACCGCTTTCCTTTGCCATCAATGCCAATACTGCATTATCACCCGCTTGACTCAACAGAATATAACCTGTTTTGCCTTTAACCATCACCTGATCCAACTCACCACAAGCCAGCTCATGCACTGAACGGTTTCCCAAGGCCAACAATGTTGCAGACATGGCACCAACTCTGTCCGCATTCAAATGTGATGGCAGCATCGTAGCAATCGGCAAACCATCAGTTGATATTACAGCTGAAGCTGTAATATCAGGAGAAGTATTATTTAAATCACTTAACACGGAGATTAATAATTGTTGCATATTTATTCCATTCTAAAATTATAACTTTAGTTATATCGTTTGCTGGCGGCTACCATATCTGTGGTACAACACTTTAACCAGTGTCACGAACGCCTCTTTATTTAAGTCAGGCATACCACCTATAACTAGAATCAGCTTAGTTTCACCAATGTACAATGGGAAAAATGTTAACTCGCTCTGACCAGAAGGATCACAAATCCCCCATGCACTATTATTGATATGCAAATTGTTACGAATCAGCAGGCGATGACCATCTTCCATCTTAGCCACCTCGCTTGCCAACAGGCCCAACTCTTCAGCAGCTTCATGATGAAAATTAGCATTGGCGAAATACAGGCCATTCTCATCAGCCAGCAAAGCTTTACCTGAATTAGACAACTGCTCTAACAATTCCGGTAACTGCTCATCTGTTAAATGAATATCTTCGTTACTAATATTTTCATCACCATATAAAAACTCTAAACGTTGCAAACGGTACAACAAGTTTAAAGCCGTATTGATATCACTGGTATCAGCCCAAGCTAGAATTTTTTCACTACTAATGACCTCTGACGGGTTTGCACGCAATAAGCTATATAGCAATGTTCTACTTGCACTTGGTGTATCGCTGGTTACTGCATAATAAGCACCAGCAGGTGTAATTCTGGGATATAAATTTGATTGCAAAGAAAGTGTTGATTCCATTTTATACCTCTAAACCCGGATCAATTGAGAACAACATTGCGCTAACCAATTGTTTGACATCATCTTCTCTACGAGCATCAATCTCAAAAACCGGTACATTAAAATTATTTTGTGCTAAATATTTCTGATATACATCAACGCTTGGCAATGAACGAATATCCATTTTGGTAACGCCTACTACTAATGGCGCTGTTTTCAATAATTCTCGGAATGCTTCCAAGAAGAATTGCAAATCCTTCAATGGGTTTGTTCGTGTATTATCCAAAAGCAATACCAATCCCATACTACCCTGGCTTAGAATTTCCCACATAAAGTTAAAACGTTCTTGCCCCGGTGTACCATATAAATGAACTTTGACTTCTTCATCCAAATGGATCACACCATAATCCATTGCTACGGTGGTATACCCCTTACGAACCAGCGTCATATCTGATGCAGATGCATCTGTCTGTACAGGCGGCTCATCTGATAACGCAGAAATTGCTGTTGTTTTACCTACTCCAACCGGACCGGTAAAGATAATTTTATTTTCTTTCATTACATGTCCTTTTTAGCGTTTTCCCAATAATTTACGCATTAAGCGCTGTAACAAACCGCGTGGCTGCTCTTGCGAAGGACCTGCCACTTTTTCTGCATCCTTAACCATCTGACTATCAGGCACATCACTATTAACACTAACATGTTCAGAAATATTGGCATGCTGATTAGCTTGATTCGGAGCATATTCGCTATCGGTTGCCAAAAAGCCTGTTACAGAAGTTGCCGCCAAATAATTCAAGATATCCGGCATTTCCAAAGGCATAACTTTATAGAGGATATTTAAGTTGACTGATGTTTTAGTTAAAAACGCAGATAACCTCATAGACTCTGGAACCGGAGCAAGCCTGGTCAAATTAGGCCAACGCTTTAAAGTGAAAATCGTTTGGGGAGTCATCGGATAAATCAATCTTCCCTGAGCAGTCCAAATTGCCATCTGCCACAAACAAGACATAATCGTTACTTTGGCTTTTTCTTTCCACTGAGGATTATCCGGCACGACTTTGCATACAACAGATAAATTGTCATTTTTACAAAGCCCTTCTAACTCATGGGCGTTGACTGTCAGCAATACCCTTTGAATACTTGGGAAAACAATTAATACCGGTTTGCCCTCATGTAAAACGGCAATATCCTGATGGCCTTGACTGGCAAACTTCAAAGCACCAAGTAATCCTTTATTCGGATTAAAGCGACGAATAGTAGCCTTTCTACTTTCGTTACCGTTTTGCGTTCCTTCTTGTACTCCCGCCTTTTGAGCCGAAGCATCAAAAATATTCCCCCCCTGCGCCAAACTTCTCAAAATCGGGAATAAGGTATCGAATTTAACCGGCTTAGCCAAATACGGCGTTGTAACAGATGGCTCTTGCGAACAAAACATCGCAACAGGAATATCAGGATATTTGATTTTGAGCGTTTTCCAAGTTTCAATGCCCTCAGCAGTATCAGTATCTACCAATACTAAATCTGGTATTTCATCTGAATCTGAGTCAAGAATCTGATAGTTCGTCGTATTGTGCATTTTAAAGGCCATACGGAAAACGGCTTCTTGCTGCTCGCTCATATCGCGCAGCATAATCCGTATGGTTTTGATTTTAGGTAACAGATTATCCATCATGGTACTCTCTAATTATTTTATTTTTTTGAATGTTGATTTACATGTTGCAGCAAACGGCTCATTGCCAATACCACTTCTTCCGGAAGGCTGACAACGCGTTCACGCAATAAGCGCAAGAATTGTTCCAGACGCGCCCAATCCTCTACTCTTTCGTAAAGATCGAACAGCATCACATACAATTGAGATTCTTGCGGGTACTGTAAAACAGCTTGTTCCAAAGTACCTATGGCCAAATCCAACTGACCGTACATCAGCAAAGATTCCACTTCTTTCAATGCTTCATCCGCAGGAGAGGCATTGACACTAATAATAGAAGAATCCTTTTGTACCAGTTCGCGATATTTAGCTTTCATTTGTAGAGAAGTAGGTTGGATATAACCCCTTTCCAAACCAATTTCTCTGATTTTATTTTCGTTAGGTCCTTTCTCCAAATCATCAAATACTTCATGATAACCAAGGCTATACCCCCAACCTAGCATGCGTTCTTTCACTTGGCGGCCATACTGACCCAATGAGTGGTACAGCTTCCACAAGTGTTTAGCAAACTGACTAATTTCTTCATGTTGATAGTCAAGTTTTAATGCATCAATGATAAGGCTTGCAGGCTTGGAAGAACTTTGAATGGCACGGTTATATTGTTGAACAGCAGTTTCATAACCTACTTTGTCTTTCAAGATTTTGGCACTTTGTTCAGGTTTAACGAACCCGATAACAGCACCCATCTCTTCTGGCGTAATATCCGTAAACTCTTTCTTGCCTAATACGATAGAAGAACGTTTAGAAACGCCAGGAGCATGATGGGCACCAGTATTATCATTAGCTGTAGCAGGCGCGGATGCGGATGTCTCTTCCAAATCAGGTTGTTCTCCAATTTGACGCTCGATCTCCTGCATACTCCAGCCCAAACGTCCTTCTGCCAATACACGTAATGGCAAATGTGTTTGATCGGACATCAAGCCTGCTTTAACGTACTCAGCCAAACTTTCTTCAGACAAGACAGAGCCATGACGCTCCAAGGCATCTGTCAACATATCGATATTGCCAACCCGCAGACTCAGCCCGACAAGCTCATGCACTAATTTTTCAGGCGCACCGTCGCTCAGGCCATTCAAATAACCTGCTAAGGATTCGGCAGCTTTACTCTCATAACCGAATTGCTTATATACTTGATATTCCGTCAGCGGATCGACTTCTTGCGCAGATACTGACGTGGCTGAACCGGCAGAACTACTGCCACCCCATTCCCAATCTTGTTGATCCGGATCGGAAACGGATTGATTGATTTGATCAACCCAATCCGGACTTCCCCCTTCAATACTTTCTTGATTTGGGTGATGGTTTTTTTTGGATGATGCTTTAGCTGCTTTTGTCGTCTTTTTAGTTTTAGCTGTGCCGTTCTGTTTATAAAAAATAAACAGCAGCACCATAAACAAAAGCACTAGCAATATGATTAAAAGTGGATACTTCAAGAACACCTCCCGATACTGTGGTGCAGCAAATAAAACTACATATATTCGATGTTCGGCATTTATAGAAACAGCCGAATCATCTATTCCCCAATTGAATTATGATAACATGATTCAACCAATAATTACATTAAAAACCATTTGTCAGACACTCCCACTATCGGATTTACAACTCAAACACGCCGATGGATTCGACGTGCGAAGTCTGTGCAAACATATTCATTATGCCTGCAGATTTGAAGCTATAACCCTTATTTACCAAGACTTCCGCATCTCGCGCAAAAGTTGAAGGGTTACAAGAAACATATACGATTCTTTTTGGCAGATATGGCGTATGTAGCGATTTGACAACAGCATAAGCACCACTCCTTGGCGGATCGAGCAACATTTTGTCAAACACACCCCATGAGGCTACTGTTTTTTCATCCGTATCGAACAAGTCCGCCACCATAAACGACACATATTTTACACAACTGTTTCGAAGAGCGTTTTGTTTTGCACGTAGAACAAGCGAGTCTAGACCTTCAATACCTATTACTGATGCACCACTCTTTGCCATAGGCAGGCTGAAATTGCCCAACCCGCAAAACAAATCCGCCACCCTATCATTGGGCTGTATATCCAACAGGCGCAAAGCCCTGCTGATCATTACAGCATTCAATTCTGTATTAATCTGCGTAAAATCACCTGGCTGATAAGGCATTTCCACAGAAAATTCAGGCAAACTGTACTTCAATTCAGGCAAATCGTTAGGGTATAGCGCAGATGATGGCTCACGCCCATATTGAACCCAAATCTGCCAAGCCCGTTTTGCCCCACCCAATATCCTATCAAACCATTCCTCAATTTGCTTCAAAGAGTGGCTAGACGGTTTTTTTATGAAACAAATGTTCAAAACGACCAACTCACGGCTATTAAAAAATTCAACAAATCGGACTGCCTCTCCTCCATCAGACAGCGTTTGCAACAATAATTTCACCATAGGCAGGACATCTGAAATATGCCGCGGCAACACATGGCATACCTCAATATCGACTACTTCATTTGTTTTTTTCGCCTGAAAACCCATTTCAGACGACCTTTCTTATCGACTGAGACGCTCAAACGCGACCTATCCCGATAATACCAAGCCGAACCATAAATGGGCGGCAAAATCTGCTCCGGTCTGATCCTGCCAATACGTTCAAGCTGCTCTTCTAAAATACGTTGCTTCAATGCAACTTGAGCTGCCGAAGACGCATGTTGCAACGAGCAGCCACCGCATGTCTCATAATAACCACACACAGGACGGACTCGCTCATTTGACTCTTTTAGCACTTCCACCGTCTCCGCTTCGCTAAACTGCTTCTTCTCCCTCAGCACCCGAAACGACACTTTCTCAGTAGGCAGCGCACCTTTAATAAAGACTGTTTTGCCATGTACTCTGGCAACGCCGCGCCCCTCATAATCCAAAGAAAAAACATCAGCCACGCCGTCAAAACATTTCGTATCAGCCATCACTTATCCACTCGACACCCGGTTTATCTTTTCAGACGACCCCAATCCATACCTGCCACTCAAACCAGCAAGCAACCGAAAGGGCATATTTTCGCACAAAAAAATACAGATTCAGGTATGATTTCCCAAAATCTTCTTTTCATTTATTACAAGTATTACGACACATGAAAAAAACTATTTTCGGCCTGACCGCTGCCTTCTTCGTTACCGCCGCCTCAGCCAACACACCCATCCCGGACGTCTCTCCCGTTTCCGAAGGTCAGCACGTCGTCATCAATATTCCGCAACAACGCTTATTCTTATATACAGACGGCAAACTGACCAAAATCTATCCTGTCGCCGTCGGCAAGGCCATGACCCAAACCACATTGGGCGAACACAAAATCGGTGCAAAAGCCTTCAATCCGACTTGGCACATCCCTAAATCCATCCAAAAAGAACGTGGCGACGGTGTCAAAAGCGTACCAGCAGGCCCTAACAATCCGCTCGGTCCTGTTTTGTCCGTCTGGGCGATCCCAAACTCGGTTTAGGCATTCATGGCACTAATGCCCCTGCCAGCGTACCGGGCGTCCGCAGTCACGGCTGCGTCCGCATGAAGTCTCCGGATGCACTGGAATTTGCCAAAACAATTGCCTCCGGCGCTCCCGCCTCCGTCATCTACCAAATGGCCAGCCTCAACGAAGATGCCAACCAAAACCTTTGGCTGGCTGCATACCACGACCCATACGGCAAAAAAAATCTGGATACTGCCGTCTTGAAGAAAAGTATTGCCGCTTGGGCAAAAGCACACGGTAAAACCATTAATCCAGCTAAAGTAGACGCTATTTTAAAAACCGCACCGGTGCCGCCAACTGTCTGACCTGTGCCAAAGGCGTCAAACTCAAAACCCCGTTGAAATCACTCGCCTGGACGAGCGGCTCCAGCGCTTTCAGCAAACCTAAAATTGCGCCTAAGCCTGCTCCGGTCAAAGATGTGATTCTGCCTAAAGGTACTGAAATCGAAGTCGAAGCTGACGATACGCCCGCTTCCGCACCAAACCAAAGCGTTCGTCCTGAAGTGAATCCGGCAAAACTGTACAACACACCTGCCAGCACGCCAAGTTATCCGAAATATGACATACCTGAAGGCAGTGAACCGACAGGAGTGCTGTTCTAAAAAGCAAGGGAATTTCCCCAATGCAAAGGTCGTCTGAAATCCTGCTCTTTAACCATAAAGGAGCAGACAAATTTCAGACGACCTTTTTCATCCAATATTGTTCCACATCCTTGCAAGCAAACAACCCGCCAACCCTCTTTCCAAAGCGCCGCACCGACAACTATAGTGGATTAAATTTCAATTGCCCTGCAATGATAGACAGAACCATCCAACCCAAAACCCTGCCATTGCAAAATATCAGCTTTCCACCAGCCATCAAACCCTGCCTTATTACAGCGCCCCTCTTTTCAGACGACCCTCATCCCCTTAAACTAAACCTCTATATTCAAAGCCCACTCAACGGAGAAATCATGAATAAAAAAATCAAAGCCGGCATCGTCGGCGCAACAGGCTACACCGGCGTAGAATTGCTCCGCCTGCTCAGCACACACCCCAATGTAGAAGTAACCGCCATTACCAGCAGAAGCGAAGCGGGGATTGCCATTGCCGATTACTTTCCCAGTTTGAGCGGCATTTACGACTTAACTTTCCAAACGCCGGACCAAGCACAACTGGATCAATGTGATGTCGTTTTCTTTGCCACGCCCAACGGCGTCGCCATGAAAGAAGCCCCTGCCCTTTTAAACCAAAACGTCCTCATCGTCGACTTATCCGCCGACTTCCGCATCCAAAACATCCCAACATGGGAACAATGGTACGGTATGCGCCACGCCAGCCCCGATATTGTCCCGCAAGCCGTATACGGATTAAGCGAAATGAACCGCGATACCATTGCCAAGGCGCGCATCGTCGCCAACCCCGGCTGCTACCCTACCTGCGTTTCACTGCCCTTATTGCCTTTGTTGCAACGAGGTCGTCTGAAAACACACATGCCCTTGATTGCCGACTGTAAATCAGGTGTTTCCGGCGCAGGGCGCAAAGGCAACATCGGCTCACTCCTCTGTGAAGCAGGTGACAATTTCAAAGCATACGGCATCGGCGGACACCGCCACCTTCCCGAAATCAAACAAACCATCCAATCATTGCAGGCAAACATCGCCGATGGTTTTGTCTTCACTCCGCACCTCACGCCTATGATTCGCGGTATGCACGCCACCCTTTATCTGCATCTTGAGGGCGGCTGCCATCCTGAAGAAACACTTCGCGAATATTATCAGGACAGTCCTTTTGTCGATATCCTTCCTGCCGGTTCCACACCCGAAACGCGCAGCGTCCGCGGAGCCAATTTGTGCCGCATCAGCATCCAGCAAGCACCGCAATCCGACGTTTGGATTGTCTTGTCCGTCATCGATAATTTAGTGAAAGGTGCAGCAGGACAAGCCATTCAAAATATGAACATTATGTTTGGTTTTGACGAACAACTCGGCCTGCAAAACGCCCCGCTACTTCCCTGATACATACACCAATCTTCTCAAACAAGACGGATATTCATCCATATAAAAGGGGTCGTCTGAAAACAACTTACACCGTTTTCAGAGACCCCTCATCAACAACCATGATGGCAAATGTCTATAAAAGACAAAGATCTAAAGAGTGTATAGTCAATGAACTTTGACCACATAACACAGGCTTGCTCTGACTTATCCACGATACAAACTCAAAAACCTCTCTGCGAAGCAGCCTGCCTCCAGCTTTAAAACCTCACAACCACTTACTCATACACAATACCGGCAACCAATTCTTCTTCATTCAAATTGCCGTACTGCTGCTCCCAATCATGTGAAGCTTCTACCGTATCACACTCGCGCGCGAATACTTGCTGCTTCCCGTTCATGTTTTCCAAAACCAAATTATTCAACTGCTCGCACTCTTGTGCAGAAACACCGATATCGGATTGATGCGCTTGCGAATAACTGAAAGGAAACGCCAAAAAGCCCAATACAAAAGCCGTCAGAACCAACCAAGCATTTTTACGATAACGAGTCATTTTCACAACCTCCAACAAAATCTAAAACACACTCAAATAAAACATAATTCAGCCTAAAAAATCAGCTTAATCATAAGAAAGCATTAAAACCAAGGCATAAGTTAAAAATAAAAGTATTTCTAAACCGAAATTATTCGATTAATCTAACAATAAGCACATAATACTCAGAAAAAACAAAAACAGCAATACTTTTTCTTAGTTTGACTAATATTTTTCTTACAATTTAATAAAAACTAAGGTAAAATACACATCAATCATTCAAAGTGTATTAAAAATCACACTTAAACCAAAGGAACAACATGGATACCTTTAAAGACAGACTGGCTTTCCTATGGAAAGATGAAGCACGACAAGCCAAAATCGCGGCAGACATCGATATGACTATTGCCGGCTTCAGCCGTATCTGGAACGAGGGCGGATTACCCAAATCCGAAACCCTGAAAAAAATCAAACAGCTCAAAGGATGCAGCATAGACTGGCTTCTGACAGGAGAAGGAGAGCCGTTCCCCAACGCCGAGCTACCCAAAGCCACCGCTTACGACACGTTGGGCAATCCGGTCGATATTGACGAATTTATCTTCGTTCCGCGCTACGACATCCATGCCGCCGCAGGACACGGGCAGCTTGTCGGCGATGAAAAACCCATGTTTACCATGGCATTTCGCCGTTACTGGATTGAAAACTACGTTACCCGCGACACCAAAAACCTGTCGGTTATTTCCGTCAAAGGCGATTCTATGGAAGGCGTTTTGAACGACGGGGACACCATCCTGATCAACCGCAGCGAGACTACCCCGCGCGATGGGTTATATGTTCTGCGTATCAATGAAAATCTTTTGGTGAAACGGCTTCAAGTCATACCCGGCGGCATCGTCAATGTCATCTCTGCCAACGAAGCCTATCCGGCTTTTGAAATCGACCTAAATAAAATGACCGAAGATGTTGCCATCATCGGCCGCGTAGAATGGTTTGGACGGATTATTTGATCGGTACTGTGTTCAGACGACCTGAATTCATGTTTTCCTATTTCTTAGTAGAGCGGTCGGTGTAAAGACCGTCCTGCCGACTATTGAAATTTTTCGAGATTGCAGCCATGTAAGCGGTCAACAGATATTGCCGCCCAGCCGCAACACCCTCTTCTTGCTTCAAGAATCCGTTTGCGCGACAATACTGGCAATATATTCATATAAAAGGAATCACATCATGTCAGACGAAAGCCCTATCATTTTTACAGAGAGCTGCTGCACCAAAGTAGCTGATTTAATTGCCGAAGAAAACAATCCCGACTTAAAACTGCGCGTATTCGTCAACGGTGGCGGCTGCTCAGGTTTCCAATACGGATTTACTTTTGACGAAATCAAAAACGATGACGATTTTGAAATCCAAAAAAACGGGCTGACCTTCTTGGTCGACCCGATGAGCTATCAATATTTGGTCGGTGCTGAAATTGACTACACCGAAAGCCTGCAAGGTTCTCAATTCGTTATCCGCAATCCGAATGCGGAGACCACTTGCGGTTGCGGCTCTTCATTCTCCGTATAATATGATGTTTCTAAAAAAGGCCGTCTGTTCATTCAGACGGCCTTTTAGATTGTGATACTTTTAAAGCAAAAGCATCTATCTTATAATTCATAGTTTCCTTTGGTAATATTCATTAATATACTATAATTGGTCAAAATCGGTCATTTATACTATTTCAGCCGAATAAAATACCCTTTATCCTTCGGTTAAGACAAATAGACGAATAATAATCTATACTTTATAACAAAACCGACACTAAATACCTGCCTTCAGATGACAAAGCAGGATTTTATATCTCATGGGATCACAATGAAGAAACAAAGATAAACTTTACGACGTTTATGTTTCTTATCCGCCCGATGTCGACCGCGAGCGAATCAACGCCTGTTTGTACGATAATCTGCCGGAAAAAGAAGCCGAAGATTTGGTTCAAGCGCTTGCCGAACGTCCGCAAGCCATTATCGCTGAAAACTGTACCCAAGACGAACGTGAAAACGCCCAACAATATTTCAATTATTTAGGTTTGGATGTCATCGTCCGTCAATCGATGGAATTGGAGCTGGATCTCAGTGGCGAAGAGCAGGAAGAAGCGGCTCCTGAAATCCGCCAATGTCCCGTATGTTTGACCCTGATTGAGGATCACGAAGCGACGGAATGTCATGTCTGCCATTTCCACCTTGCCAGCGCGACTGAGCAAATCATTCAACGCAAACGCATCGAATGGCAGGAACGGGTCGCGTTTGAGCATAAAAAACAAGCTGAAATCGCCCATAAGCTGCAAATTGAAAAAGAGCGCGAAGAAAAACTCCTGCGCAAACAAATCCGTTCAGAACTGGAAAGCAAGCTTCGCCAAGAATTGGGAGAAGACCCTCAATTGGCTGCCTTGCAATCCAAAAAGAATACCTACATCCTGATCAGCGTATTGGGCATTCTTGCCATGTTCGGCTTAGTTGCTGCCGGATATCTTGCTGCCAAGTTCCTGTAAAACGGAATTGCCGCGACAGAGTCGATTAAGTTTAAATTAGGACAAGGCAGCAAGACCGCAGACAGCGCAAATTGTACGAAACCGTTTTTCTAAGCTGCTTCGGCACTTTAGAAAACGGCTCTCTGCGAGCCGAGGTGAAGCAACGCCGCGCCTATTCAAGTTTGGCTCGCTATCAATCTGCCATAGCAACCCCAATAGGATGGATACAACAAAAGGTCTCTGAAATTTTTCAGACGACCTTTTCACATACGTCTCTCAAACATGATGGACAACCAGTTTCTTGCCCTGATAGTCCAATACGTCCACATCCATATCAAACAAATCTTTAATATTTTCAGCGGTAAAGATGTCGTTCGGCGTGCCGGTCATGGCGACTTGTCCGTTTTTCATGGCGATGACGTGATCGGCGTAGGCGGCGGCTTGGTTGATGTCGTGCAGGACGACGACAGTGGTGCGCTTGTGTTCGCGGGTCAGCCGTTGGAGCAGCTGCATGAGCGCGCGGGCGTGGTACATATCGAGATTGTTGAGCGGTTCGTCCAAGAGGACGTAATCGGTGCTTTGGCAGAAGACCATGGCAATCATGGCGCGTTGGCGTTGTCCGCCGGAGAGTTCGGTCAGGTAGCGGTTGGCGAAGCTGTCCAGTTTGAACTCGGAAAGTGCGTTTTCGACGATGGCGAGGTCTTCGGGGGTCGGTCTGCCTTGATGGTAGGGATAACGCCCGAACATGAGCAGGTCGCGAACTGTGATTCGGCTCATAACGCTGTTTTCTTGGGTCAGGATGGAGAGCGTTTTTGCCAGCTCGGCGGTAGGCGTGGTCGAAACATCTTTGCCGGCGTAGCTGATGTTGCCCTGCTCCAGCGGGCGGAGACGCGCCATGAAGGAGAGGAGCGTGGATTTGCCGGCGCCGTTGGGACCGATGAGCGCGGTAATGCCGCCTTCGGGGATGTCTAGGCTGACGTTGTTAAGAATGGGGTTGCCGCCGATGTGGAAGCTGACGTTGCGGATGGTAATCATGATGTGTTTGATGTGTGGATTTGTTTTCAGACGACCTCCGAACATGCGAGGTCGTCTGAAAAGGACGGGCTTCAGATTTCACGAACGACGACGAATTGGGGATCGTCTGCCAAATCAATCAAGAAGGCTTTGACACGCGCCTGCCATAGTTCGCCGAAGCGTTTGAGCTCTTCTGCGCTGGCGGTGCCGCTGACGGCTTTGGGCATGATGTCGCGCATTTCGGGGGCGAAGGGCTGCATGGCGGCGTTGAGGCTGACGGCGACGGTTTTGCCGTTGTCTTTACGGCGCAGGGTCAGCGTGCCGTCGATGTCGGCATCGAAACTCAACAGGTTGCGGCGGGCGAAGCGTCCTTGCGGGCCGATACCGCCGAAGCCGGTTTCGGGAGCGGCGCCGGTTAAGAGTTGGACGACGGATGCGGTAACGCCGACCGTACCTTCGTCGCGCGCGCCCTGCATGGCGGCTTCGATTCCACCGCGCTGCGGCAGGTCGCTGCCGTAAAGTGCTTTCAGGCCTTTAAGCGTCATGAGGTACGCGCCTGCGACGGTGGGACAGGAATGTCCGCACAGGCGGACGGCATCGGCGTAGCGATACTGCATGATGCCCTCCTCTGCCGCGCCGAGAAATTCGGCGAGCGCGTCTTGGACGGTCAGCGTCGGGGCTTGCTCGAAAAATTCGGGGAAATGTTCTTGAGTCATACGGTATCCTTTTGCTTTAAAGAGGTCGTCTGAATCTGTTTTCAGACGACCTTTGTGCTTATTTCAACAGTGTGCGTTTATCGTTGATAAACATTTCGGCAATTTTACTTGAACCGAACGGGTTGAGGTGGTTGGTATCGAAGTACACCGGCAGCCCGTCTATGAGTTTGTCCGCGGGGATGTACTGCATAAAGTCCACCCATTGTACGCTTCTGTGCTGCTTCACGATTTTTTCGATTTCGTCTTCCGACTTGGCGGAATCGCGGATTTCTGCCTTTTTATCCTCTGAAACATAATGGATGTCGATGCCGAGATTTTGTCTCAGGTAATAACGCCGCAACGGCAGCTGTCCGTCCATAGGCGTATCCGCCAAAACGTACACTTTCTTGCCCGCCTTCACCAAATCCTCCAGCATTGTGTTGAACCGTTCTAAAAATTCCGGTTTGGCGGTATGGAGGAACCAACGTTGCGAAATGATGATGACAGGATAGTCTTTGGTTTTTTGTTCGATAAAACTGTTATACGGATTGCAGCGGTCGGCTCGACGGTCGCTGTCGGGCAGGGTAAATCCGAACGCGGTGGCGCAGCTGTTGGACGTAATGACGTCTGCCGACCAGCCTTCTTTTTTGCCGACAATGTCGAGGAACGGGCTTAAATGGGCGGCATGTGAGTCGCCGATGACCAAAACTTCAGGCTTTTTGTTTGCCGCACCGACGGCACAGTCGGTTTTGGTCAGCGTGTCCGCGCAGATTTTGCTTTCATCAGCCTTGTACAAAGTGGTTTCAAACGCGGCGGGTTTGGCGGTCATCAGGTAGGCTGTCGCGGGAATCAGTAGCGCGAAATAAGCCGCCATGCTCCATTTGAATTTCGCCGTCGTGAAATTCTGTACCTTCCGCGCCGGTGTTTCCACAAAATAATAAGACAACACCGACAACAGCAGCATGATGATGACAGCCAGTGCCGATGTAGCAAGCGGAAGCTGCGCGTCCATATAGATGTAACGCATCATCGCCAACACCACCCAGTGCCACAAATACAGCGAATACGAAATCAACCCGATAAACACCACAGGCTTGAGACTCAACAATTTGGATGTATTGAAACCTTCCTGCATCTGCAATGATTTGCCCGAATAAATCAAACCGCCGACCGCCGTACAACAAAGCAGCCGTTCGATATTTCCCGCACCGGGCAGAACGCCGTAAGGCAGAACCAACATGGCGGCGATGACCGCCATCATCAGCCATCCGAATAGCGGCGTACTGGCTTTGTCGTTTTGTTCGGCGGGCGGAATGAAGGCAAAAAGCGAACCGACCAGCAGCTCATAAGCGCGCACATGCGGCAGGAAATACGCCTCCATGCCCAAAGTCGGCAACAGCGCGGAAAACAGGCTGATGACAATCAGCAAAAGGATAAACGTCCGCACATTGCGCCGTTTGCTGATACGGAAAAACAGAATCAGCAACGCAGGGAAAATAAAGTAAAACTGCTCCTCCAACGACAGCGACCAAATGTGCTGCAACGGCTTTTCTGTCGCATCTGCATCAAAATAGCCGCCTCGGCGGGCAAAGAACAGGTTGGCGGCAAACAGCAAGGCGAAGACGGCGGATTTGACGTATTGGCGCAAATCGAAAGATAAAAAGCAGACAGCGGCAACGACCGTCGTGCAAAGCAATACACAGGCAAAGACGGGCAAGATGCGTTTGGCGCGGCGTTTGTAAAACTCGAGAAACGAAAAGCTGCCGTCGCGAATCTCGCGACTGATAATGGTCGTAATCAGGTATCCCGACAACACGAAAAACATATCCACGCCCAAGAAACCGCCCGGCAGCCATTGGGGATCGATATGAAACACGATGACGGATAAAACGGCCAATGCCCGTATCCCGTCCAAATCAGGACGGTATTTCAACACTTTACTCATAAATCATACCTGATGGTAATCTAAGTGATGTTTACTATGAGTATAAACTCGATATTTAGTTTCACGCCCCTGTTGAATTTAAATAGCATAAAAAATCAAAATACAGTCTAGAGATGATGACTTATCGCCTGAATTCAGGCTCAAAAAGTTTTCAGACGACCTATCGCTTGCGTTTCAACACCAAATATAAAAACACCAGCCCGCCCGCAAATTCAACCACTACGCTTAACACCGCCTTCATGCCGAGCAGGTGTTCGAACACGGTTTGCCCGCCGACTAGCAGGATGCCGCCGACGCAAACCGTCATCGGCAGCCGCACACTATGACGCACGCTCGGGGCAAAATGGTTGGCAAGCGCGGCAGCCAGCAGGCCGAAGAAGCTGACCGGCCCGACCACCGCCGTCGCCGTCGCCACCAGCGCGGCAATCCAAAGCAGCAGCCACAAAGTATTGCGCGTGTAGTTGATGCCCAAGTTAATCGTTTGGTCGCGTCCCAAAAGATGGACGTCCAGACGGTGCCGTTCGCGCCAGACCGCCACCACGCTCGCCAGCAGAATCAGCGCGCCTACACCCAAAAGCTCGCTGTGAACCGTATTGAAGTTCGCAAACATATTCGCCTGCGCCGCCGTAAATTCCTCCGGATCAATCATGCGCGTCAACAGCGAAGAGAGGCTGCGGAACAAAATCCCGAAAATCACGCCGATCAAAATCATGCGCGACAAATCGCGTCCGCCCTGCCGGATAAGCGTGTAAAACAAAAGCAGCGAGCCGCCCATCATCATCACCAGCTCAAAGCCGAACTTACCCGTCAACGGCAGCGACGTATAGCCCACCCCGCCCAAGGCAAACAGCAAAAGCGTTTGCAAAAACACATAAAGCGAATCAAAACCCAAAATCGAAGGCGTGAGAATCGGATTGTTCGTCAGCGTTTGGAAAAGCTGGGTCGAAACCCCGACTGCGTACGCCACCAACAGCAAAGCTGCCAGTTTGGTCAGCCGCAGTTGCAACACAAAATCCCAATCGCCTTGTATGTTCAAAGTCAGGAATAACGTGCAACACGCCAACAGCAAGACAAACGCCGTCCACAGCGGACGGGAAGAGCCCTGCATAAACGCAATCTTGTTTGAGCGAAGCGCGCTACGCTTATTTTCAGACGACATGGGCAGGCTTCCTCAACAAAATCCACAAGAACAACACCGTACCCAACACACCGAACACGGTTGAGACCGGAATCTCAAACGGGAACACAATCACGCGCCCCAAAATATCGCACAAAAGCACCAACGACGCGCCGAGCAAAGCCACCGCAGGCAAGCTTTGGCGCAGCTTGTCGCCCATCAGGCGGCTGATGATGTTCGGCACGACCAGCCCGATAAACGGAATATTGCCGACCGTTACCAACACCAGCGACGTAATCAGCGCAACAATCACCAAGCCTACCCACAACACCACCGTCCGGTTCAGACCCAGATTCACGCTCACCGTCTCGCCCAAACCCAAAATCGTCAGTTGGTCGGCAATCAAATACGCCGCCAACGCCAAGCCGCCCGTCAGCCACAACAATTCGTAACGGCCCAACAGCACGCCCGAAAAATCGCCCTGCTGCCACACGCTCAACAACTGCATCATCTCAAATTCATACGCGATAAACGTTGTCACCGCCTCGATAACGCCGCCGAAAATAATCCCCACCAGCGGCACCATCAAACTGCGACCCGTCGGCGGTAAACGAACGTATCAGCATCATAAACACCAGCATCCCCACCAACGCCGCCACGGCAGCAAATGCCATATTTACCCTCATGTCGGCGGTCGAAAACAATAACCTCATCGCCAACATGCCCAACGCCGCGCTCTGGCTAGCGCCTACCATAGACGGCTCGACAAAACGGTTACGCATCAAAATCTGCATAATCATACCCGCCACCGCCATCGACGCCCCAGCCAGCACAATCGCAAACGTGCGCGGCAGGCGGCTGACCAGCATCAATTCCGTGCTGTCAGACAAAGTCCAGCGAAACACATCCGCCCAGCGAAAATCGCCGACGCCCACCGACAGACTGACGACAAACAGCACCGCCAGCACAAAGCAGTTGATTAAATTTAAAGATAAAGGTTTGACGGACATAAGGGAAAAAATAATTCAGATAGAAAACAAACGCCGTGAAGACGATAAAAAGGTCGTCTGAAAACGGAGGTAATCGGCTTGGGCAAACGCAAACCGGTTTGATTTTAAAAAA
>CAKMQH010000236.1 GCA_927911515.1 uncultured Neisseria sp. | reverse complement strand
TTGAGATACCGCATCTCTTCTTCATAATAGCGTAATGTGGGATCTGACATAATATATGCTTAATAAATTAATTCTAATGCACGGACAACATCTGCCTGCATCAACTCTGTCCGTAAAAAATTCGAGCTGTCTGACTGCCTCAATATCTTTATTATCAAGGTTTTCACTTAATAGTTGATACCAAAGGGCATACACTTCAAACGTAAAAATGTTTGTCCCACTCTTTAACTGTCAACAGCTTGCATCTGCTCGAAGCTTGTTCCAACAATTTCACAGCCCAGTCCGCCTTTTGGGCGCTTACAGCCAACCGGGCCATCATCAACCATTTCTTAACCTGCCCCGAACCTGTCTGCCACTCCGGTAATGTTTCCAACCAAGCAAATGCGGCGTCTAAACCGTGTTCTTGTATTTTCAACAGCGCCTGTTGCCAGTAACTTTCTTGGTTTTCCTCCTGAGATGCCGGTTCTAACGCTGCCTTTTGAATGGCTTGGCTACTCATCTGCTTGCGCGTGGACGACATGACCTTTTGTTCCAGCCACTTAAGCGTATCGGCCGATACAAATGGGAATCCGTTATCAAAACTTAAACCGGTCAGACCTTCGCATCGGGTCAATAAGGATTTCAACTCAAATAGCGAAGAATCAACTTGGGACAGGTATAAACCACCCAACGCCTGCTGACCTTGCCATGCGTAATATTGCAAATCCAGCCAATAGTGATTAGCACCTTCTAAAAAAGCCGCTTCCACTTTATCAAGCAAATCGCGCCATTGCTGCTCCTGAACCAAACGATTCAGGTTTGCCAATAAATCTGCCCTCGGAGCCTTCAACCGCGTCTGACCGTTTTGATGCGGAGGAATACCGTTCAATCCGCCCCAACGGACGGCTCGAATCATCTTGTTTGCAGACCAATAACCATCATCCTGTTCTCTCAAGTAGGCAGCATTAATCCTGACTTGATCCAGTAAGGCTTTAGAAGAGTTAACCTTGGTAACGGTCAAACTTTCAGACGACCCTCGACTCTCTTGATGAATTTGCGGCATTGCCACTTGCTCAACAGGCGCAACAGCTTCCTGATTTTGATTTGCACTTGTCGGTGAGGATGAAAAACGAACAGATGACTCTTCAAAATATTGCAACAATGGAAATAAGCTGGGACGTACTGCCTCTTCCCATCCATCAAAGTAATGTTGCAACGACATCAAAGCCGATAATGTCCGCTTAAGCTCTGTAGAATCGGATAATCCCACGTTCTTAAGCGTATCCAGCACTCTTTCACCGGACAACCAATTTAATGCATTACGTTTTTGTACCGGCTTTTTCGGCCACAGCGACTGATCGAATTTTTGCAGCAACCCGCACAAAATCTCCAAGCCGTCTGAAAACCCTGCCAAACCTCTGTCTCTCAGCGAGGCAAAAATGTAATAGGTTGCCACCCTCAGATCTTTAGATTCACGCTTCAGCAGGCGTTCTGAAGCATCCAAAATCAATCGGTAATCCATACCCGAAAGTTTGGCCAGCTCAATTTTGATGGATTCAAAATCATCTGCATAGGCGACATCCTCGCCGCAAGGATGGTCGTCTGAAACAGGCTCCAACCATTCTTGCCAGCGATGGATATTGTTATCGGTGATAGATGTGCCTTCATCACCGAGTATCGGCTTTACCCATTGGGGTAATGTCATCATTATTTAACCTCAAAAATCTTATTCGGCAGATGGATATTTTTCAGATCCAACAGTCCCAACGGTCCCTTACCGGAATTGGTTCGCATATAGAAGCGCATCAATTTGTCTTTTTCCAATGGGAACTCGACCAGATAGGTACTTCCATCAATCGGTGTAACCCTAGATTTTTCAAGCATACGGATGAAACCGAAACGTCCGCTGATTTCCTGAGTTTTACGCATACCTTCTGCCTCGGTTTCCCAAGAAATACGCAAACCGGCATTGCTGACATCGCCCGGCCATTTAAATGGCTTCCACTCTGTCTGTTGGTTGAAATAATTCAATGATTGACCATCAACAACCAAGTCGAATTGAACAATTCCCTGAGTAGATGTCGGCTTAAGCTCAAAGCTGTAACCACCTTCTCCGTTAACGAAGAAATCCTCAGAAATCGCACTCAATTTATTCAACTGTTGCAACAGTCCAGAATTGACTTTCAATTCGCTTCCCGGCGCTACGATCCATTGATTGCCTTGTTTGGTCAAAACGCCTGCCAATTGAGTCGTTACAAACTGATTCAATGCACCTTTGTTGATATCCAAGTATTTTGCCAATACGGGAATCGAAACTTCTGTTTCTGATTTGGTAAACGGATATCTGCCACCCAACTCGGACTGCATAGGATTAACAAAATTGCTTGCCCACAGATTATTGATATCTTTTTGAGCTACACCTGCAATCGAATCCCATACGGAATTAAATGGCAAGACAAAAAACGTTGCGCGCAAACGGCAGCAATCTGTCGCCCACACCAGCCTCAATCAAACGTGCATACTGCATACCTTCAAGAAATTCATTGTCTCCGCCATTCAAAACACCTTGTACGGCCGATCTGGCTACGCCACCGGTATCGGAAGAAGACGCCATTTGAATCAAGCGTTGTTTAATGGTCGTCACTCGCTCAAGGTAACGTTGCAGGCTCAAATCGCTCTTCGGATTGATTTGCGCGTCAATCAATTGCAGCAGGTTTTCAAATTCTGCTTCTAACGGTCCTGCCAGATAATCATCGACTTTACCTTCCAGGGCGTTGATGTTTTCAGCCTGTGAATTTAATACCGTATCGGCAACCCTACGCGAGCGGGAAGACAGCTGTCTTGCCGCCGCACGTTTTGCAGCATCGGCAACCGCCGGATTTACGTCAATTTTTTTGCTGTCCAATTGGCTGCTTTCTTTTACAGCATGGAACAATGCCACCAATGGGGAACGCTGAGGATCCGCATAAACGTGGAACTGATTGACCGCATCCAAATTGGTCGTTCTTGGCTGCCATGTAATACTGTTCATCATGTCATACCAAGCCGCCGCATATTCTTTGAAGTAGCGTTCTTTCAGACTGTTGATGGCAGCTTCCGTTACCGGTGCCTGATGCAGGTTTCCACCCAACACCCAGTCAGTATTCTTGCTGTCTTTAACAGCTTGATCCAAAGCAGGCTTGACGTGTTTTTCCCAGCCTTCGACCGTATATACGCGAGGCAAAGGTTTGCCGACATTCCAAATGCCTTTCAAATCCTTATTCAGCAGCTCTGCCAATGTAATGGTTTTCAGCTTGGCATCCGTACCTTGTACGATGCGTTTGTATAACTGTTCACTGCCTTGGTCGCGATTGATCCAATCCACCAGAATCTGACGGCTTCGTGATACCAATTCAGGTTGCTCGGTTTCAAGCCAACCGGAATGAGTAGCCATGCGCGGTACGAAAAATTGAGCTAAAATTTGTGCATCTTTGCTAGAAACATTCTGTGCTGACAACATTTCCACCAACTTTTTCGTCAGGAATTCAGCATCTTTTTTGTCTTTGGTTTTCTCTACATGAGACGTCAGCATCAAATATGCTTTCAGGTCTTGATAAGAACTGTCTTGCAGCGCGAAGTCGTCCGGAATCTGCCCTTCGAGCATAGTCAATCCATCCAACTTATTCGCAAAGAATACGGTAGCCGGGCGGCTGACGACATCTTTAACCAAAATACCGTATTTACGGTACGCGGCAGCCAACAACTCTTTTCTATGTTCATAGCCCAAGAACTTGGCTGTATATTGCAAGAAATCCCTGCCGGATTCCATTTCGTCAATACTCTGTTGCAGTTTGATTAAGGCTGCAACTTTTTCCGAGCGTGATTTTGCCTTCTGAACACTTTCCAAATCAGCATTCAGACGACCTATATCTTGATAACTGCTGTGCGCACCTACTGCAAACACACTACCAACCAACAAAGCTACGGCACTCATTGCCAGATAGGTTTTTTCCGTTTTGGACAAATGCAGTTTTTTACCTGAACCCAAAACAGACAGATCATTAAACGCACGGTAAATCAAATCGCCTGATTGTTCGGGATTATTGGTTTGAATAAACGAAACGCCGGCAACTGTATCCAGTTTTCCCAAACTCCGTTTTTCAGCAGCAATATGATCTGCCAAAGCCTGACTTTGGGCAGGCAACGTAGCAGACAGTTTTGCAATAGGTGTTTGGCGCAAATCTTCCTCAATCAGCTGCGTGCCCAGTGCTGCCAACTGGTTGGCAAACTGATCCAATTCTTTCGCCAACTCCGTTGCCGATACAGTCGAACCATATTTCAAAGCATGGCTGATGGCTGATGGCATTTCATCGGTTTCATTGGTCAGATACACCTGATTAATCGGCAGCTTCCATCCGAGCTTCTTCATTAACTCGGTCAATTGCGCAGCATTTTCGTGAATTGAGGATTTTGCTTGAAGAGAGACAATGCCTTCGGCTGGACGTTTACCCACACCCCTCAGATATTGCCAACCGCCTGCAGGCTCCATGGCTTGTGCATCAATCCAAATAGCCGATGTGGTTTCCACCCACAACTGACGGCGATATCCGGCAAAGAAGCTTCCAGCAAGGCAGTATCTTGGGTGACCACAAAAATCCAAGGCTTACGGTGTTTTTTATATTGCTTGGTCAGCAAGTGGATATGTTTCAACTGCTCCCAGCGTTCCGACACACCGATCAAATGGGTAGATTCCGCACTGTTACCGCTTAAATCTTCGGGATTCAGATGCTTCAAATTGGAATGTCTGTCGGACACGCCTGACCAAAGCATTCGTGTCAACAGAGGGATAAAGAATATCAACGAGGTCACTACTGTGATACATGCCCAAACAACCGCTTTGGCTGCAGATGTATCGATTCCGAATTTATGACCTAAAAAGTAGAGTAAGACTGCACTGACGATGCTTAGAATAATAACCACTATGCCAGTAAAAATTGGCTTCATAATAACTTCCGAAAAATAAACTTAAAATCTAAAAACTTAATCTGTATTCTGAATACCAGAACTTTTGAATTATTGAGATGAAAGGCTGTTTACCAAACCTGCCCCGAATCAGGTATGCACCCCTAAAAACCTGCGACACTAAAAGGATTATTCAATTTTGTATCTTATTTCCGACAATCCGGCACTTTAGCTCCTTGCAGATTCCCTTCCCCTAGTCGCTTCCGACAGTCGGCATACTGCTGATCAAAGCGCAGCCGCATGCAGTTTTACAACCGTCCACAGCAACATCACGCCCCTTAAACGACATATATTGACTGCCTTCGATAATCGGATTGGTTCCATGCCCGGGTATGGGGCAAGAAACCAAATCGCCTACCAGAGCGGCAGGCTTTCCTTCAATGACCATATCCGAAGACGCTTGAACCACAACGCCTCCATGAGTAGTCGAATCTCCCAGCCTGATAATACCTTTCATAGCTTTTACCTTTTTAAAAAATTTACTTATCATATCAAAAAATAAATAAATTAGTAACTACCGTTAAATATCAAATTCATACCGCTTATCAAAATGGTTATAAAACGGGCAAAATTACGATGGTTTGAGTGCTAATCGATTTTTTAAAATAATGAACAAATCCATTGCCATTCAAATTTTTATGACAAATTAACTTCATACCGAATCAAGACAGGACAACGCCCGACCGATTTTAAAATTAATCCACTCTAGAAAAAATAAACAAAACAATTTTCAGACGACCTCTTAAGACAACCTGACTTGCTCATTTCAAAAATTAATTAACCGTCCACAATGGGACGGTTTTAAGTTTGAGGATAGGAGATTTAAGGAGAAAAGCGTTTCAAGGACAGACTTCTTCAAGCTATTTTTACGCTTAAAGATGTTGTGTGATGAGAAACCCGCAGCCGTATCAGATGCTTGGTTTACGTTATGGCGCGACGATGGGTGGCGGATAGCCGTGTGCGTCAATTTCAGACGAGGCGAGCCACGGGGTGTGGACGAGGTTGGCGGACAGATGCGCCAACTCGGGGATATGGCGGCGGACGAATGTGCCGTCGGGGTCGAGCCGGCGGGCGGTTTGGATAATATCGATGGAACGCCGGCGGGCGTTGCGGGCGGCGGTTTGCCAGTTGCCTTCGTTCAACGCGGGGTCGAAATCGGTTTGCTGCGCGGCGAACCAAGCGATGCCGTGTTTGGACGGTTGATGTAGGATGCCGCACAAAAATTCTGCCGTCAGGGAGCGCAGGGTGGGATGCAGCCAGCCGCTCGATTTCAGGCTGCGCATGGCGGCATCGATGAGCGGAAAACCTGTTTCCCCCTGCCGCCAACATTCCGTCAGGTCGTCTGAAAACGTTGCAGACACGGCATCGGATTCAGGCTCGATGCGGGCGCGGTGATAGGCAAGCTGCTGATAGAAATCGCGTCGAATCAAGTTGTCCAACCAAGCATCTGCGCCCTGCCCTGCTGCCTCGACCGCCAACACGCGCGGCGAGATGCAGCCTGCGCTCAGATACGCGCTCAAGCGGCTGGTGCCTTTTCTGGCGGGGAAATCCTTCATAATCGGATAAAACCGGATATTTTCTTCAAACTGCCGCCATTGTTTGTCCGCTTCATCTTCGCCGCCGCGCTGCGCAGAAACCATATCCTGTTGCCCGCTCCACGCTGGAAACGGCGGCATTTCGGCTGAGGTCGTCTGAAAAATTTCGGTTTGACGGCAAACTGCATCATGCCCGCCGAACCGCTGACGAAACAAAGCCAGCCATGCTTCCTTATAATGCGGGAAGTCGGTATAAGGCGCGCCGTGGCTGCCCATGATGTCTGCTTTGGCAAATACGGCACGGTCGTTAACGCGCTCGAACTGCACGCCTTTTCCATCCAAAATCCGCCAAATGCGGTTATCTTGCTCGATTTCAGACGACGTATAGGCTTCGTCGGCAATTACGGTCTGAACATTCAACTGCGCCGCCAAAGCAGGCAATTCTTTCACACGGTTCACCGCATACAAAGCCACGCCGCGCGCCGCCAGCGAGCCATGCAAAGCCGCCGCCGCCTGATAATGAAACCAATCCTGTCGCGGATTGGGGATTTCAGACGACTCCTGCGCCACCCACACGCCCGCCACAGGCAATTCCCGCTTCACGGCGGCGGACAACGCGGCGTTGTCGCGTATGCGCAGGTTGCGGCGGAACCAGACCAATGTATGTGCTTGCATGGCGATGTCGTCTGAAAGGGATAAGGCGTTTGATTTTAGCAGAAATTTTAGAGTCCTAAGAAGGAAGCAAAGAAGAGTAAGGTCGTCTGAAAAGCTAGGGCGCGCCATTCGCAAAAGCTGTTTGCTGTTTCAAACTGTGCGATACTCCCTATTCTGAACCTGCCCTAAACTCAGCTCCCCTCCCTCACTCAAATAATCAGCAAACTGCAGGCTCATTGTTCTACCCCATCCTATCGCTCAAAAAATGCCAAACATCGCACACGCTTTCAGACGACCCCTCATCGCCCCATCCCCCAACATTGCCGTTCGTCATAGCATATCCCATCTCTTTCCCATTTCCGTTATATTCCGTCACTTTGTAAACCCGAAGGTCGTCTGAAAATATGTTGGGCAAACTGGATACTTGGTTGATGGAACACCCGAAACGGGATGATTTGCGCGGTTGGCGGCGTTTTTGCGGTCGAATTTTGGTTTTTCGGACTGAAAGAAGCGCGCGCCTGTTTGTTTGCAGGTTTGTTTTTCATCGCCATGTTCCTGATTCCAAAAACAGGCTGGCTGGGGATTTCACGCTATGACCTGCTGCTGATTTTTGCAGTCTCCGTGCAGGCTGCGATGCTGTATTTCAAGCTGGAAACTTGGGACGAAGTGAAATCGATTACGCTGTTTCACTTGGTGGGCTTTGCTTTGGAGTGGTTCAAAACATCGGGCGACATCCAATCTTGGAGCTATCCGGACGAGGCGTATACCAAAATCGGCGGCGTGCCGCTGTTTGCGGGCTTTATGTATGCGGCGGTCGGCAGCTACATCATTCAGGCTTGGCGGCTCTTTAATATCAGAATCAAAAGCCATCCACCGTATTGGTTGAGTACCTTGTGCGCGCTGGCAATTTACGTCAATTTTTTCACCCATCACTATCTCGGCGACTACCGCTGGTATCTCGCCGCCTTCGCACTCGGGTTGTATGCGCGGACAACTGTTTTATACACGCCCTATGACACCACCCGGAAAATGCCGCTGCTGCTGTCTTTCGTCCTGATCGGTTTTTTCATTTGGCTGGCGGAAAATTTGGGGACTTTGTTCGGCGTTTGGCGTTATCCCAACCAAATCGGCGCATGGGCATCGGTGCATATCAGCAAATGGAGTTCGTGGGCTTTGCTGGTGATGATGACGTTTACCATCGTGGCGAATTTAAAACACGTCAAACACACCATCAGCGTTTCTAAAGATTAAGAAATGCCGCCATAAAAACTTTAGAACCAATCCGCACGACGCTACCGTTGGTGACAGCTTGAGGTCGTCTGAAAACGCATTGCAACCATTATCGATATTCCGATGACGCGGTTTGCTTTCAGAAGCAACGCTAAAACCAAAAGGTCGTCTGAAAACAGAAGTCCATACCGGATTCCGCTTTTCAGACGACCTTTATAGTGGACAGGAACGATAGACTTTCCAAGTCTGAAGCTCAACGCCACGCGGCGACAAACTCGTTCCAATGCTGCTTGTCCTGAGCCTGTCCGGTCAGGTAATGCTTCAGCCGCTTGACTTCCACTTCATATTCGTCCGCGTCCAAAGCGCCGCTCATCAGACGGAAGCGCAGGAACATCAAATAAGTGTTTGCCGCATCGGTTTCACAATAGTCGCGGATGTCTTTCAGACGACCTGCGTGGAACGCCTCCCAGACTTTGCTACCATCCATGCCCAGCTTGCCGGGGAAGCCGCAAAGTTTCGCCATATCGTCCAGCGGCACATTAGCACGCGGTTGGTACAGGGCGAGCAGATCCATCAGGTCGCAATGGCGGTTGTGGTAGCGGCTGATGTAGTTGTTCCACTTGAAATCGCGGCTGTCGCCGAAATCGCCCTCGCCCATATCCCAATAACGCGCCGCCGCAATGCCGTGTATCAGCGCGCGGTAATGCAGGACGGGCAGATCGAAACCGCCGCCGTTCCAGCTTACCAGTTGCGGCGTATGGCTTTCGATAAGGTCAAAAAACTTGGCAATCATTTCCTCTTCGCTGTCGTGCATTTCGCCTATGGTGCCGACGTGGATTTTGTCCTGCCCCCAGCGCATACAGCAGGAAATGGCGACCACTTGGTGCAGATGGTGCTGCATAAAGTCAGAGCCGTTTTGGGCGCGGCGTTTCTGCTGGGCGAACAAGACCACCTCGTCGTCCGGCAAAGAAGCAGGTAGGTCGTACAACAGGCGGATGCCGTTCACATCAGGCACGGTTTCAATATCGAAAGCCAAAATCGGGGTCATGGGCGACTCCTCAAATTCAATCAAAACAGATTAAAACAGACAACAGGATAACGGCATTGTGGCATGTTTCCGCATTTATTGACAGTCAAATCACACCGCCGACCTGCCATTCCATCTGCCTGTACACCTACCCAAAACACCGTCAAAACAGTAAAATCCCCCTTTTACCCCAATTCGAACCATAAGCCATGCTGACCTTCCAACAATCATCTTCAAACTGCAAACATTCTGGGCAGACAAAGGCTGCACCGTCATCCAACCTTTCGACATGGAAGTCGGCGCCGGTACTTCCCACCCCGCCACCTGCCTGCGTGCGCTCGGCCCCGAGCCTTGGTTTGCCGCCTACGTCCAACCCAGCCGCCGCCCCAAAGACGGCCGCTACGGCGATAACCCCAACCGCCTGCAACACTATTATCAATTCCAAGTCGCCCTCAAACCCGCGCCCGCCAATATTCAAGACCTCTATCTCGATTCCCTGCGCGAATTGGGCATCGACCCCAAAGTGCACGACATCCGCTTTGTAGAAGACGACTGGGAAAACCCCACCCTCGGCGCATGGGGCTTGGGCTGGGAAGTCTGGCTCAACGGCATGGAAGTGACCCAGTTCACCTACTTCCAACAAGTCGGCGGCATCGACTGCACCCCCGTACTCGGCGAAATCACCTACGGCATCGAACGCTTGGCGATGTACCTG
>CAKMQH010000235.1 GCA_927911515.1 uncultured Neisseria sp. | reverse complement strand
GTAAATGGTGACGCGGCTGACTTGGTAGCGGCGTGCCAGGGAGGTGACGCTTTCCTTCCCCTGCGTGTAGGCCAGCCAAAATGGCTTGGCGGTGGTGCGGGGTGAGACGGGTGTTTTTGTGCATGTTCATGTTTCAGTATTCGCCTGGAAATACTGTAAACAACGCTACTAGTTTCTACAGATAATATTACTGTTTCCAATGTGATACATTGGGAAATCATGCCTGGGAAATATGTTCTGAATTTTAGACATTATCGATCATCAGACTCAGAAGAGGCGGTTCATCGGTTGACTGAGGATCAGCTCATTAATGCCATTAAGTATTCCATTGAGCAAATCGATAAAATAAATTGTATGCAATACAGTTAAACTGGAGCAGCAGCGAGACATCACGGAAGTCGGTTGAGAAAGCGCTTAAGGAAAATACTTTGTTGGGCGGCAGGTATTCGGCATTCGATAAAAAGATACAAAAGATTACAACGAAATCTTTTGTTCAAAGCCCGTTCATACAGAAGTTGTGCATGCAGATTGATAATCTGAATATGAGCTGTAATTTCAAATCATATTTCTTGGAGCCCATTTTATTTAAGACGGGCGAGTATAGCTCCGGAAAAACTATTCGCTCAGATGAAAATGCAAATATCGACTGGATTGGTTTAGCTTCATATGAACTGTGGTTTGGTATTCCTATCAATCGGTAAGCAAGCCAATCTTTACGGATGAACCGGAGTGAGCGTTTCTGTTTCTTGCCGTTATGCAGTGACAAGTTTGGTGTAGTCCTAAAGAAAAAGGTCGTCTGAAAATCTTCAATACGGATTTTCAGACGACCTTTTGTGTTGCTTAAGCGTTAACGCCCGTACATTTCCCACAAGCTTTCTTGCAGGCTGAAGGCGGGGTCGCCGTTTTCGGGTTGGGCGCGGGTGTAGCTGCCGTCGGGCTGCATCAGCCATGCGCGGGTGTTGTCTTGCAGCGCCATTTCGATGCCTTCGTAGATGACGCGGGCTTTGAGTTCGGGCGTGGTGATGGGGGTGGCGACTTCGATGCGGCGGAAGAAGTTGCGCCCCATCCAGTCTGCGCTGGAGATGAAGGTGTCGTCCGCGCCGTTGTTGTGGAAGCAGTAAACGCGCGAGTGTTCGAGCTGTCTGCCGATGATGGAGCGGACGCGGATGTTTTCGGACAGTCCTTTGACACCGGGGCGCAGGGTACACATGCCGCGCACGATGAGGTCGATTTGTACGCCTGCGCTGCTGGCGCGATAGAGGGCGTCGATGACGCTCGGCTCAATCAGTGAATTCATTTTGGCGCGGATGCGGGCGGGCTTGCCTGCTTTGGCGTGTTGGATTTCGCGCTCGATGCGGTCGATGACCATTTTGTGCAGAGTAAACGGGCTTTGGTAGAGTTTGTTCAGACGACCCGGTTTACCCAAGCCTGTGATTTCCATAAAGAGGGTGTTCACGTCGGCGGTGATTTGGTCGTCGGCGGTGATGATGCCGAAGTCGGTGTAGATGCGCGATGTGCCTTGGTGGTAGTTGCCGGTGCCGAGGTGGGCGTAGCGTTTGAGCGCGCCGTTTTCGCGGCGGATGACGAGTGCCATCTTGGCGTGGATTTTGTAGCCGAATACGCCGTAAACGACGTGCGCACCTGCGTTTTCAAGCTGTTGCGCCCAGTTGACGTTGTTGGCTTCGTCAAAACGCGCCATGAGTTCGACGACGACGGTTACTTGTTTGCCGGCAAGGGCGGCTTTCATCAGGGCGCGGGCAAGCTCGGAATTGCTGCCTGTGCGGTAGATGGTCATTTTAACGGCAAGGACGGCGGGGTCGGCGGCAGCTTCGCGTATCATTTCAACGACGGGATCGAAGGACTGATACGGATGGTGCAGCAGGATGGGCGATTGTTTCGCCAGTTTGAAAATGGAGCCGTTCTTGCGCAGTGCTTTCAGACGACCTGCTCCGCGTGCGGGAAACTTGAGGTCGGGACGGTCAACCAAATCGGGTACGGCATTAAGGCGTACGAGGTTGACCGGGCCTTTGACTTGGTAAAGCTCGGCGGGGGTGAGTTTGAACTGGGCGAGCAGGAAGTTGTGGATGTGGGGCGGGCAGGTGTCGGCCACTTCGAGGCGCACGCCGTCGCCGTATTCGCGGTCGTGCAATTCGTTTTGAATGGCGGCGCGCAGGTTTTTGAGGTCTTCTTCATCGACGGTCAGGTCGCTGTCGCGGGTGAGACGGAACTGGTGGCAGTCTTTGACCGTCATGCCGGGGAAGAGCTTGCCGACGTGGGCGTGCAGGATGGAGGAAAGGAAGACGAAACCGCTGCCGCCTTCACACAACTCGGAAGGCAGGGGAACGACGCGTGGCAGGATGCGCGGGGCTTGTACAATCGCCATGCCGGAGGGGCGGCCGAATGCGTCCGTACCTTCAAGCTCGACGGCGAAGTTGAGCGATTTGTTCAGCGGACGCGGGAAGGGGTGCGACGGGTCGAGTCCGATGGGTGTGAGGATGGGCAGCAGCTCGGCGTCGAAATACTGCTCAATCCATTTTTGCTGTCCTTGCGTCCAGTTGCGGCGGCGGTAGAAATGGATGCCTTGTTTGCTCAACTCGGGCTGCAAGACTTCGTTGAACAGGCGGTATTGCTCCTGTATCAATGCTTGTGCCTCGGCGGAGACGGCGGCGATGGTTTCAGACGGCGTGGTGCCGTTGTCCAAACGCTCGTGCGGATTCATTTTTTGCGCACGTTTGAGCCACGCCATGCGTACCTCGAAAAATTCGTCGAGATTGGAAGACACGATGCACAAAAACCGCAGACGTTCCAAAAGCGGTACGTTTTCATCCTGCGCCTGCGCCAAAACGCGGCGATTGAAAGCGAGCAGGCTCAGTTCGCGGCAAAGGATGCGGTTTTGTTCGGGCATGGTGTTCTCCTGAAGCGGGTTGGGCGGATAGTTAATTTGGGAGTATAGCGCGTTTCGGACGGGTGGGGCAGTAGTGCGGGATGGGCGGATGGCTGATAGGGCGGGAGGTCGTCTGAAAATGAATGTGCGAGTTTGCTTTATTGTTTCAGACGACCTTTTCATCAGAGGAAGATTCGCGGGCGAAGCCCACGTTACGGGTTTGTCGCGGTTGAGTTTAAACTATTCCAAGGTGTAGAAACCAGTAGCGTTGTTTACAGTATTTCCAGGAGAATACTGAAACATGAACATGCACAAAAACACCCGTCTCACCCCGCACCACCGCCAAGCCATTTGGCTGGCCTACACGCAGGGGAAGGAAAGCGTCACCTCCC
>CAKMQH010000234.1 GCA_927911515.1 uncultured Neisseria sp. | reverse complement strand
TCACCTTAGCTCAAAGAGAACGATTCTCTAAGGTGCTGAAGCACCAAGTGAATCGGTTCCGTACTATCTGTACTGTCTGCGGCTTCGTCGCCTTGTCCTGATTTAAATTTAATCCACTATACGTTGCTATCTGATGGAACTACTCAGACCAAATGTTTTGCCAAAAGATTCAGGGCAAACTCGACAGCCTGTGTTCTGACGGCTTCGCGGTCGCCGCTGA
This sequence comes from uncultured Neisseria sp., assembly GCA_927911515.1. Lineage (GTDB taxonomy): Bacteria > Pseudomonadota > Gammaproteobacteria > Burkholderiales > Neisseriaceae > Neisseria. The sequence continues at coordinate 7,238 of CAKMQH010000234.1, read as the reverse complement.
AGACTTGCATCTCTTCCAGCGATTCGGTCGGCGTGGACAAACCGAACCAGACCGTGCCGACAGGTTTCGCCGCGCTGCCGCCGCCCGGGCCTGCGATGCCGGAAATGCTGAGAGCGTAGTCGGCTTGGGCGACGGCTTTGGCACCGCGCGCCATTTCGTATACGGTTTCGCGGCTGACCGCGCCGTGTTGCAGCAGCGTGTCGGGCATCACGCCGAGGCGCTCCTCTTTGGCTTGGTTGCTGTAAGTGACGAAACTTTGATGAAACCATTGCGAGCTGCCCGCAATGCTGGTGAACGCGCCCGCCAGCAGCCCGCCGGTGCAGGATTCAGCACAGGTTACGGTTTGACGGCGTCGGGTCAGATGTTCGGCGATGGTTTGCAGGGCGGTCATGAGATGTCCTTTCGTGGGGCTGGTGTGTTGCTTGGTCTATTAGGCTTGGCAGAACTCTATTATAGAAGGATTGCAGAGAGTGGGGTCGTCTGAAAACTGGAATTCACAATTTTTTCAGACGACCTTTTGATGCTTTACCACAGCAGCCCAACTGCTTCTAAATACCGAATGCGTCAACTCAAATTAAAAATACTCATGTCGTCATTCCCGCGTAGGCGGAGGCGGGAATGATGGCGGATAATGTTGATTAAAAGCTAAGCCGCCCGTAGCGTGGGTTCTACCCACGAATAAACAGAGATGATTGGATTCGGATGTTCGGGCGGAAGGTCGTGGGCAAAGCCCAGCGCTACAAGTGCGATTTATTTTGGCTCTATCTCCACTTAAACGAAAAAGGATCCGTCTGAAAAACTTGGATTTCCCAGTTTTCAGACGACCTTTTACCGTTCCAATCAGGCTTTATTCAACCGTAACCGATTTCGCCAGATTGCGCGGTTTGTCCACGTCCGTGCCGCGTGCGAGGGCGGCGTGGTAGGACAGGAGCTGCACGGGGATGGTGTGCACGATCGGCGAGAGTACGCCGACGTGGCGCGGGGCACGGATGACGTGCACGCCGTCGGTGGCGTTGAAATTGCTGTCCAAGTCGGCGAAGACGAAGAGTTCGCCGCCGCGTGCGCCGACTTCCTGCATATTGGCTTTGACTTTGTCCAGCAAACCGTCGTTCGGCGCGATGACGACGACGGGCATGTTTTCGTCCACCAATGCCAGCGGGCCGTGTTTCAATTCGCCTGCGGGATAGCTTCGGCGTGGATGTAGGTGATTTCTTTCAGCTTCAACGCGCCTTCGAGGGCGATCGGGAAGTGGATGCCACGACCTAAAAACAGTGCGCTGTTTTTCTTGGCGAATTTTTGCGCCCACGCGGCAATCTGTGGCTCGAGGTTGAGGGCGTGTTGTACGCTGCCGGGCAGTTGGCGCAATTCTTCGATATAGGCGTGCGCTTGTTCTTCGGATATCAAGCCGCGCTGTTTGCCCAAGGTAACCGCCAAGCCGAAGAGGACGACCAGTTGCGTGGTAAACGCTTTGGTAGAGGCGACACCGATTTCTGCGCCGGCTCGGGTGTACAGCACCAATTCGCTTTCGCGCGGCAGGGCGGATTCCATGACGTTGCAGATGGACAGGCTGTGTTTGTGTCCCAAAGACTGCGCGTATTTCAGGGCTTCCATCGTGTCCAAGGTTTCGCCGGATTGGGAGATGGTGATGACCAATTGTTTCGGATCGGCAATCACGTCGCGGTAGCGGTATTCGCTGGCGATTTCGACGTCGGTCGGGATTTTGGCGATGGATTCGAGCCAGTATTTGGCGGTCAGCGCGGCGTAGTAGGACGTGCCGCAGGCGAGGATTTTGATGCTGTGAATATCGTCGAACACTTCGCGTGCGTTCGCGCCGAAGTTTTCGGGTTCGAAGCCGCCGTCAAGGAAGACTTCGGCGGTATCGGCGATGGCGCGCGGTTGTTCGTGGATTTCTTTTTGCATGAAGTGGCTGTAAGGGCCCAATTCCAGCGACGCGAGCGACAGTTCGGATACTTTGACGGTGCGTTGGGTTTCAGTACCGGTTTTGTCAATGAGTTTGTCGATGCCGTTTGCGCTTAGAAGGGCAATGTCGCCATCTTCCAAATAGGCGATGCGGCGGGTAAAGGCGATGACGGCGGATACGTCGGAGGCGATGAAGGTCTCTTGGTCGCCCAATGCCACCAGCAGCGGGCAGCCCATACGCGCGACCACCATTTCTTCGGGTTTGTCCTGCGCCATCACGGCGATGGCGTATGCACCGTGGAAACAGGCGGTGGCTGCGCGGACGGCTTCAAACAGTTTGCCGCCGTTTTGGGTGTATTCGTGATTGACGCTGTGGGCGATGACTTCGGTATCGGTTTGCGATTCGAAGGTGTAACCCAAGGATTGGAGGCGTTCGCGTTCGGCTTCGAAGTTTTCGATGATGCCGTTGTGGACGACGGCAATCATGCCGCCGGAAATGTGGGGGTGGGCGTTAGGCTCGGTTACACCGCCGTGGGTTGCCCAACGAGTATGGCCGATGCCGATATGGCCGAACACGCCTTTTTTCGCGCGCCGCATCTTCCATCAGTTGCACACGGCCGACGCGGCGCACGCGTTTGATTTTGCCGTCTGCGTTGACGGCGATACCCGACGAGTCATAGCCCCGATATTCAAGGCGTTTGAGACCGTCGGTCAGAAAATCGACTACATTGTGATTGGCGCGGATGGCGCCGACGATACCGCACATATAAGTTCCTTAGTATCTAAAAGTTGAAAAAGACAAGACGCCGGCTTCCGAACGCCTTGCCCGCACATTATATCAGAGCAGAATATATCATACTGAATTTTAAAGAAATTAACAGTAAATCCAACTGATTGATTGCTTTAAAAATAGTTTCAAATATCAGGCTTCCCACCATTTGAGTGCAACAGGGCGGATTAGTTTTATCGAAGTTCATTTATATGCAATGTGTATAAATATAACACGGATTGACTCCGCCTTTCAGACGACCCGATACATTTCTTAACCGTTCAGCGTAAAAAGACGTACAAAACCCAAGCTGCCGCAGTCTAATCATTTATAATTTCATGAAAATAAAAACAAGGATTCCACACCATGGCAAAAAAATTTCCCATCTTCCCCAAAGCGCCAGAGCGCATCTGCTGGGGTTGCGACAAATATTGCAAAGACGACGATTTGCAGTGCGGCAACGGTTGCGAGCGCATCCAGCACCCCATCGAATTGGACGGGCGCGAGTGGTATAAAAAAGGCGACTGGAGCAATTTGTTGAGCGAAGAGCAGCAAATCGAACTGGGCTTGAAAGAAGCGCCCAAACCTGCCAAACCGCATATCAAACTGCCGTTGCGGAACAAAACGGCTTAAGCACCCCGCCAAACTTAAGGGGTCGTCTGAAAACCGAAGGGGCGCAATCATGCGCCCTTATCTTTATTTCAACGATGCACCAACGTAATCGAATCCAACCACACAGCACCGCACCGCAGCCGCCCATCTCTATATAGCAAACATACTCAACTTTAAATACGGTATATCATCAAATTCCGTCATTCCCGAACCCGCCCGTGAAAAATGCTAAAATAACAAATTCATAAGCAAATCCACCTTTTCAGACGACCTCAATGCTCACCGATTTAGAAAAAAACGCCATCCGCGACCATTACCAAAATATCGGCAAAAACCTGCCCGGTTTCCGTCCGCGCGCTTCGCAGCGGGAAATGATTGCGGCGATTGCCAACGCTTTTTCGCGGACCTTGACGCGCGAAGAAGGCGGCGAGCCGCCCAAGCGCGAGGGCGAGAGCATTGCCGTGATCGAAGGGCCGACCGGCGTGGGCAAATCGCTTGCCTACCTGCTGGCGGGCGGCATTATGGCGCAGACGCGCGGCAAGCGGCTGATTGTGAGCAGTGCGACAGTTGCTTTGCAGGAGCAGCTGGTGGATCGCGACCTGCCGTTTTTGGTGGAAAAAAGCGGTTTGGAACTGACCTTCGCGCTTGCCAAAGGGCGCGGCCGCTATCTCTGCCCCTACAAACTCTACCAACTGACGCAAAGCAACGCCCAGCAAAACCTGCTCGGCTTCGAAGCCCCCCCCGCCGTGTTGTGGGACAGCAAACCCAAGCCCGAAGAATTGAAGCTGCTGCGCGACATCGCCGACGAATTTTCCGCCCGACGGTTCAACGGCGACCGCGACACTTGGCCGGAAAAAATCGACGACACCATCTGGATGAAGGTGAACAACGACAACTACGGCTGTCTCAAAGCCGCCTGCCCCAACCGCCCGGAATGCCCGTTTTACCTTGCCCGCGACACGCTGGAAACCGTCGATGTCGTCGTCACCAACCACGATTTGCTGATGGTCGACATCAGCATGGGCGGCGGTGTAATTTTGCCCGACCCTGAAAACAGCTTCTACTGCATCGACGAAGCGCACCACCTGCCCAAAAAAGCACTCAGCCAGTTTGCCGTCGAGCATTCGTGGAATCAAGCCGTGTGGGCGTTGGAAAAACTGCCGCAGGTTACCGGCAAAATCGCCGCACTCACCGACAAAGGCGAGTTGGCGAACCTTGCCGATGAAGCCGCCGCCTCGCTGCTCGAAAGCCTGCACGAATGGCAGTTCCACCTCGCTGAAGAACCATCTTTGAGCTTGGGGTCGTCTGAAAACGACAGACGGACCAACAGCGAACCGACTTGGCTGTGGGAAGACGGCAAAATCCCCGAAGGCCTCGAAACCACCGTTTCCAACACCGCCATCGCCGCCCGCAGCCTCTACAAACACATCAACAGCCTCAACGACGCCCTGTCCGCCGCCCGCCGCGACAAAGACCAAAACAGCGCGCAAATCGACCGCCTGAGTACAGAATTCGGCGTATTCCGCGCCCGCGTCGAACAAATCACCGCCACATGGGACTTGCTCTCCACCGTCCCCTCGAGGGCGAAGAACCGCTGGCAAAATGGATAACCCGCCGCGCCGACGACAAAAACGACTACATTTTCAACGCCAGCCCCATCAGCAGCGCGTCCCACCTTGCCAACAGCCTGTGGCGGCGCGCAGCAGGCGCAGTGTTGACCTCCGCCACCCTGCAATCCTTGGGCAGCTTCAACCTGATCCTGCGCCAAACCGGACTGCAATGGCTGCCCGAAACCACCACTCTCGCCCTAGAAAGCCCGTTTGATTTCGACGCGCAAGGCGAACTCTACATCCCGCCCGTACACGCCAGCCCCAAAGACCCCGCCGCGCACACCGCCGCCATCGTCGAATGGCTGCCCAAGCTCATTTCGCCCACCGAAGCCATCGGCACGCTCGTCCTGTTTTCCTCGCGCAAACAAATGCAGGATGTCGCCCTGCGCCTGCCCGACGACTACCTGCCGCTCCTGCTCGTACAAGGCGAATTGCCCAAAGCCGTCCTCCTGCAAAAACACCACCAAGCCATAGAAGAAGGCAAAGCCAGCATCATCTTCGGACTCGACAGCTTCGCCGAAGGACTCGACCTGCCCGGCACCGCCTGCGTGCAAGTCATCATCGCCAAACTCCCCTTCGCCATGCCCGACAACCCCATCGAAAAAACCCAAAACCGCTGGATAGAACAGCGCGGCGGCAACCCCTTCATCGAAATCACCGTCCCCGAAGCCGGCATCAAGCTCATCCAAGCCGTCGGCCGCCTCATCCGCACCGAACAAGACTACGGCCGCGTAACCATCCTCGACAACCGCGTCAAAACGCAGCGATACGGCCAACAATTACTAGCCAGCCTGCCGCCGTTTAAAGGATAGTTGAAACCCATAAAGAGGTCGTCTGAAACTCAAAATCCGGTTTCAGACGACCTCAACACAAACACAATCAACACATACCATGAACAAACTCACTTTCATCGCCCTGCTTATCCCCCTGCTGATTTCCTGCGGTTCGGCATCTCCTAACATGCCCGACCGCGATTACGTCCAAACCCATCCCGCACCCAAAGCATTCGACCCCAACCGCACCCAATACACCTGCGCCACTTGGACGCCGCCATCCGATACTGATGCCGAAGCCGAGCAATGGTATCGGGCGGCAACCTTACTTCATGCCCAAAGTTGGCGCAGAACCGCGCAAGAGTTGCAGGATATGGTGATTCTGTACGAAGCGGCGGCAAGTCGCGGACATTACCGTGCCATCAACAATCTCTATCTGCTCTACACCGGCACCCAAGGTGCGATGGGGGATTTGTTTGACCAACGTCCCGACCGCGCCCGCAAATGGTTGCATTATGGTTTGGAGAAGGATTGGGCGATGGCATATTACTGGCTGTTTGATTCCTTGTATGATGGTCATGCAGGTTATTACGACCCGAAACTTGGTCTTGCCTACCTGCAAAAGGCAGTGGAATTAGGCGTCCCGTTGGCGCAGTATGAATTGGCACGGATTTACGATATAAAGCTCAAAGATTCAAAAACCGCTCAACTGCTGCTTGAGTGTGCCGCCAAGCAGGGATTTTCAGCGGCAATGGACGAGTTATCTACTTTCAAGTGGATTGACGGCAAATTAAACGAATCCCTGTTACTGATGCACAATGCCGTACGGAATGGAGGTGAAAAAGGGGGAGAGTCCGCGTTACTATTGACAGACGTTTATAGCAAATCAAAAGGTATTCTGCAGGCATTTTCCGCAACCCCTGCCGACCCCGTTCGAGAAACAGCCTATCATGAACTATATGTAGCACTTAAAGGTACGGATACTACCAGCGGCAATATTTTCTATACCTTCCCTCGCCTAGACGAAGTCCTGCCCCTGCCACCCGCCAAAACCCATTGGAAAGGCATCTACTCCGCAATGAGCAAGGAAGACGCGGCGTTCTACCAAAATCCGCCTGACACCGCCGCCCTTGCCGCCGATATCCTCAAACGCGGTATCGTCAAAAAAGAAGAAGTTTACTGGTCGCCGCGCCCTCCCGAGCCTCCCGAAGATGACGGGATATAAGTGGAATCAAGACACAACATTTAAAAAAGGTCGTCTGAAACCCAAAATCCGTTTTCAGACGACCTCCCTGAACCATAATAAAACACATACCATGAAAAAACTCACTTTCATCGCCATACTTATCCCCCTGCTGGTTTCCTGCGGTTCGGCATCTCCCAACATGCCCGACCGCGATTACACCCGCACCCATCCCGCACCCAAAGCATTCGACCCCAACCGCACCCAATACACCTGCCGCCACTTGGACGCCCACCAACTCCACCCGATGCCGAATCCCAATCTTGGTATCGTCGCCGCCACCCTGCTTGATGCCCAAAACGAGTGGCGTA
>CAKMQH010000233.1 GCA_927911515.1 uncultured Neisseria sp. | reverse complement strand
TTTTCACCTTTGGCAACTTTGGTTATTTTTGTTGCCGCCGTTGTTCAAGCCGGACTTGGTCAGGGATACGGGCGAACCTGCCGTACCGTTGGCAATGTTCAGTCCATCATTCGTCAGTACGCTATCACCCGCCTTTAAAGTATTAGCGGTTACGCTAGTCAATGTGATTTCGTCTTTCAGTTTGACTTTAATGCCGTCTGTACCTGCTTCGGTTTCAACGTTTTTGTTGTCGCCTTTAATTGCCAGCGTTTCGTCCAGTTTTTTGGTTACAGGAGAGCCGCTGTTGCCACTAAAGGTAATACCTTTGGTATCGACGATATTTTTTGCTTCCACACCCTTTTGAATCTCAGCTTTGGCGTCGTCTGAAAGGTCGAGTTCGTAGTTGGTGGTTTTGGTTTCGTTGCTGTTTGTTGTTTCAGACGACTCCAACTTCAATTTACCGTCAGCTTTTACGCTTACAGTAGTTTTATCTGCATGGACGGTGTAGGTTGTTTTATTACCTGCTTCCACAACAGCAACATGGGTATTGTCGCCCTTTTCGACCGCGCTGGTTTTTTCGCTGTTAGCAACGGCCTCATTGATGGCATTGGCAACATCAGTTGCGGTAGCAAATGCATCGCCGGATGTTCCTGCATTAACCGTACCGCCAGCACCTGCTGTCAACGTAGATTTATTGACATTGAACGCGACGGTGCCCCCTTTGTTTTCGGCAGTCGTACCTGTGCCATTAACGAAGTTCAGCGTTGAATCGTCTTTAGTCAAGGTTTTAGCATCTGTGCCGTTGACTTGTACGCCGATGTTTTGCAATGCGCTGTCGGCTTTTGTCAAAGAGACTTTGGTTTTGTCTGACAAATCCAAATTGTAGGTAGTGACATTGGTGGTTGTATCTTCAGACGACCCCAGAGTCAGACCATTGTCTGCACCTAATGCGGAAACAACTGTGCCTTTGGCATTGACGGTGTAAATCGCCTGACCGTCCGCGCCGTCGGTTTTCTTCACTTCGGCAACGTTTGTACCTTTTTGAACCTCGGTTTTCGCGGCTTTAACTTGTTTGTAGCTTGCTGCGTCGGTATCAGCTTCACCGTCGGCAATTTTAGTAACTTTATTGCCGCCGTTTGAGAGTCCGCCAGCAGTCAGGCTCACTGGGTTGCTGCCTGAGCCGATGGTTACGCCGGAGCGTTAACGTCGTGCCAGCAGTGGTTACATCGCCGCTAAAGGCTGCGGAAGTCAGTCCAGTCAATTCTTTTGCCAGTTTGACATTCAGCGTGCCGCTGTTTTTGTCCGCAACGACGCCGATATTGTTTTCAGACAATTTGTCCGCATTGTTTTGTCCGCCTTTAACGGCTACGGTGCTGCCTAACAAGCGGTCGATTTTTTCACCTGAATCACCTTCAAAATATAACGGCGTGCGTACAGCGCTGCTCAAAGCGGTAAGCGCACCACCTACAGTGTTGTAATTAGCTACGCTTGTTTTTGAAGGGTCGCCTGAAATAACGTTGTAAGTAGGCGCAGTAATCGTGCCGTCGGAATTCACTTGCGTACCGATGGCTTCAGCGATTTTTTTCAACTGGGAAACATTGACCGCATCATTGTCTTTAGCACCGTTCTTCACATTGCCGACTGTGGTCGGAGTAGTGGTTTGCGGATCGGTCGGGTTCAATGCGGCAATGGTTACATCGCCTGTGTACGGAGTGCTGTCGTCCATGTGTTTGAACGATACGGTTTTCACACCTGTACCCGGAGCGACAGTTACTTCACGTCTCAGAATTCTGCCGTCTGTACCCACATAAGAGAAAGGCGCATCATTGTTGACAGTCGTCAGCGTGCTGACGCGCAGGTTTGCCATCGCATCTTGCAATTGCTCCAAATTGACTGCATCGCTGGCTGTATCGCCTTTGGCAACATTGGTAATCTTGTTGCCTTTCATATCCAATCCACCCTTAGCGGTAACTTTGCCCGTGAATTCAGGATTATCGACGGTATTGATGCTGACAGTTGCACCGTTTTGACGCAGGGCAATGTTTTTGCCCGCTTCCAGCGTAATGGTCGAACCGCTGGTAATGTTTTGCAGCGAGTCATCTTGTACCGTACCGTTGGTATTAGCAGTTTTCGCTGTTGTCAGCTTGAACGGTTTGTACGCATTAGCATTCAGATCACGGATTGCCTCATCGATGGTATTTTTGCCTGTACCGCCAATGTCTCTCGTCGTCAAGCGGCCATCTTCGTCAACTGCGGCATTACCGCCCAATACATTTTTAACAGTTTGGGCAGTATTACCCAAAACGTTTTGTACCGCGTACAGCTGGCTGCCGTTGATGGCATCCGTAGAAGTATTAGAGATTTCGCCCGGCGCAACGTTTTTCAGTTGACGTTCGTAGCCTGCCGAACCGAAAGACACTTGGTCGCCTGGATTAATATTGTTGCCGCCTGCAAAACCTGAGTATTTCAGATTGTTGACAGTAGCTTCGTTGACACTGGTTGCATCGGTTGTAGTCGTACTGCCCGCACCGATTGCCACAGAGTTACCTTTAGTGGCTTTCGCGCCCATACCGAATGCGGCAGAGGCGACGCCTTGGGCGCGCGTACCCGTACCGAACGCAGTAGACAATTCGCCTTCTGCCTGTGACTTAGTACCAATCGCTACCGCAGCTTCGCCTGAGGTCGTATGAGTATAAGTATCGTCACCGGTTGCCATCACATCACCGGTATAGTCTTGATAAACCTGTTTAACCGTTTTACCCGTACCGGCTACAGTTTTCACTGCAACGGTATCCCAGTCGTCCGCACCGATAGCGATAGAAGAATTACCTTTTGCGTCTACATTGTTACCGATGGCAGTAGATTGATCGCCCCATGCATTGGCGTATGCACCGATAGCAACGGTTTGATTGGTATCTTGATTGGATGCGGACATTGCAGGATTGGTTGCAGAAGCACGGTAACCAATCACAACAGAGCGTGAATTATTGGATTCCGCATCTTCACCGATAACAACCGAACTGTATTTCTTGGCTTTTACATTATTACCGATAGCGATTGCCGCAGCTTGATCAGCTTTGCTGTTTGTACCGATAGCGATGGAATTGGTATCGTCCGCGTTGGCGTTGTTACCCAAAGCTATGGCATTGGCTTCGCGAGTATGGCTGTTCAAACCAAGCGCCAAAGAAGCCGCGCCGTCTGCATTGGCAGCACGTCCTAACGCGATAGAATCAGTTTTCCAAGCATTATTGCCCGAACCGATAGCAATAGCATATCTTTTATCAGCCTTCGTACCGGCACCGAAGGCAATCGTGTCGGCATCATTAGCAAAAGCCCCTTTACCGATTGCCATTGCCCGATTTTGCACAGCATCGGCACTAGTACCGATAGCAACAGTATCTTCTCCTTTTGCCTTACTTTCATTACCTACCGAAACAGCATTCGACTTCAGAGCTTGTGCCAGTCGACCCACTGCCACAGAGCCTATTGCTTGAGCATTGGCATTGAAACCGAATGCTGATGCACCTGCTTTTTGAGCTTTGGCATATGGACCAACAGCAGTGGTAGAATTATCAGTAGCTCTTGAACCATCACCTATGGCCACGCTCGATTTACCTGATGACTCAGTATCTTGACCGCCCGCAAACGAGTTTTGACCATAGGCATTTGCTTGCTGACCGATGGCAGTCGCGTTCTTACCGTTTGCCTTACTTAGCGAACCGACGGCAACTGAACCTTCGCCAGTAGTATCGCCATTAATAGTGGAATCAGAGCCTGCCGCCGCCTCAACAACAGCCTTGCTACCTATCACAACCGCATTACTCGCAGCCGCCCTGGCTTCAGGACCGGCGGCAATCGCGTTTTCGCCTGTTGCACCGTCGTTGTTGTAGTTGGCTACCGGCGTACCTGGGCGGTTGACGCTGTAATAATGGGTTTGAGCGGCTTGCATATCTTTGGCAATCGCGTAAAGCTGGCTGCCGTTAATCGCATCGGTAGAAGTTGCAGTAATTTCACCTGGTGCAACATGTTTAAGTTGACGTTCGTAATCTACCGAACCGAAAGAAACTTGCGAACCCGAAGTAATATGTGTCGCTCCTGCAAAACCGCTATAAGAAATACCATTGATTGTCGCATTCGTTACAGCTGTTGCATCGGTATTGGTGTGCGACCCCGCACCGATTGCGACAGATTTATCCTGACTGGCAGTTGCGCCCGCGCCAAACGCCGCCGCGCCAAGACCTGTGGCAGTCGTACCAGAACCAAAGGCAGTAGAAAGCACCCCATCCGCATAGGCTTTTACACCTACTGCAACGGCGGCATGATTGGAAGTCGTACCCTTAAATGTAGAGTTAGTATCAAATACCATTTCTTTGCCCGTCAGCGATTTATAAATATCGCTTACTTTTCGGTTATTATGTCCAGAAGTGGTAACCAATTTATCTCTGACTATATTCCAATCGTCGCCACCGATAGCAATGGATGAATCCCCTTCTGCACGGGTATTGTTACCGATAGAAGTGGATTGCGTGCCTGAGGCAACAGCATCCGGACCAATAGCAACTGCTTGGGTCGCACCAGTTGCTTGTGCCGTCCAACCGATAGCTACACTTTGCTTATTGTTTGCTCGCGTCCACTTGATGCCTTCAGACCTACCAATAGCGATAGAATCTTCTCCCATTGCTCGCGTACCAGTACCGATAGCAATTGCATGGTTTGCCGTTGCCTGAGATTCCGTACCCACAGCAATTGCATTGTTACCACGCGCTGTTAAGTTACTACCCACACCGATGGCACCATTCCCGTTAACACCTTGATTCGCCATTCTGCTCGAATCATTGTTACCAATCGCAATGGCACCTGTTCCATTAACAGTAGTATCCGCACCAATCCCTATTGCCTTCGTTCCATCCGCACGAAGATTGACACCGATGGCAATAGCATTATTGCCGTTAGAAATTGTTGTATGAGTCGAATTGGGAGCAATTGCCAAACCACCATTGATTTTAGCTTGAGCATTATGACCGATAGACATGGAACCTGCTCCGTTTGCGGAAGTCGATCCTGTACCAATAGAGAGTACCCCCCCCGTTAATGATCCTTCCGGAATCACTGCCCATGCCCCTTCGGAAAATCCCAATAATGCCGCGCTCAACGCCGTCAGTCTGAATAAGGTTTTCAGACGACCTTCCTCTGAGGCGCGCACATCCCCTTCAGCACCTTCGCTGCTTGATTTGACACGTCCCTTCGCCAATTCGGAAGTAACGACGAAAGAGCCGATGGTACGGTTCCATACAACTTTGAAAATCTTATTCATAACAATCTCTCTTGGTTGGATTTATTAAAAAAATATCAGATTGAATTCAAATATATACGGTCAAAACGAGACGTACTCCCCGCGCTACCCCGCCGCCGGATCTTCTTCTTCAGTCACAAGCGGATTTTATGAGGCAGGCATTCGTTTATTTTGTTTATATATTATTGAAAACCAATCGGGATGACGTTAATTGTCACTTAGGTACAATTTTTAGAACATATCTATATCTTTGGAAATAGTGTTTAAGACTAACTAAACTTACCGTCTATTTCAAAAAAGCTCCGATAATCCATAATCTTACCTCCAAACTTAACACTTATTTACCAAACAATATAGAACTATGACCTTTAACCTGCAATTACCATGCCAAAGATGACTTCCTGATTTATGCTCTTAGGCTTTCATAAAGCATTTATACTAAAATGAAAAAATGCCGTAAGAAAATTTTGAAACAGGTCGTCTGAAAATAAACTGCAACAAGATCATGGACATCGCCCCCTTTGCTATCCATATATAGTGGATTAAATTTAAATCAGGACAAGGCGACGAAGCCGCAGACAGTACAAATAGTACGCAAGGCGAGGCAACGCCGTACTGGTTTAAATTTAATCCACTATAAAAAAGAGCGTACTCGATACGCCCTTTCTGCTTCCGTCCGTCTGCATGGCGGAATATTGTGGATTCGAATAAACAAGGCTTGTTGACGATTGCCATTCCTGCGCAAGCTGAAATCTTCAGGTAAGGTTTGGCTTGTGGATTTCTGTTGAACAGGCTTGTTGAAAAGCGGATGCACGCCTGCTTAGAGCTTGTGGGAAGATTGGCTCTGCTGTCTTTATAGTGGATTAACTTTAAACCAGTACGGCGTTGCCTCGCCTTGCGTACTATTTGTACTGTCTGCGGCTTCGTCGCCTTGTCCTGATTTAAATTTAATCCACTATAACCTATGCTTTCTTTGGAAAACTTGTTTTGATTGTATTGAAGCTGAGTTTTCAGACGACCTTTGGGTTACGGCACGTTGCCTAATCTTGCCAAAACGATGCCAAGCCGAATTTTTGGGCAATATCGTCGCAAAGTTCCTCCTGCATGGTGGCAAGATTGGTGTAGCTGTTGGTGTCGTGTACAGAAAAATAGGCGGGCAGGGTGGAGGCGGTGTTTTGCGCAACGGTTCGGAAGCAGCCCGCAAACCAGCGGCTGAAATATTCGTGTAGCCCGCTGTAAAAATCATCTATGGCGTCCCATACTTCTTCTTCATCGTTTTCTTCATCGTCTTCTTCGTCCTGTTCCAAGCCGTATATCCCGTCTTCCACATCTGCATCAAATTTGGGCAAGCATTCTTCAGGGAAGTTTATGATGCCGTCGCCTAAAGAGCCGCCATTTTGGTTGCGCAGCCAGCCGTAAACAGAGAAATCCTGATATCCGTATTCCATAATCAGTGCCACCGCCTGATCAAATGATTCGTTTTCATCTGAAAACCCCCAATGCCTGCCCTGCAATATTTCTTGGATAAAGGCGGTCAGTTTTGGAGCGCATTCGGCGCAGTCCTGCATAAATTGAGTTTGATATTGTTGCATCAGTTGCTCTGCTTGGGTGGTGAGCATGGTTTTTTTCCCTTGTTGTTGAAGGTTTAGGGTCGTCTGAAATGTGGTCATTCGAAGAACAGGCTGCCTTTTTCAGACGACCTTCGGCATTAGATATTTAGCAAGCGCAGGTCGGCTCAAACCGCAAAAAAACGGTCAAATATTCTCGAAATGTTGAGTTTGAACCCGGCCTATGTCTAGTGTTCTCACGGTGGGGCGGGCATTTGCTGCCTACGCGTCCTCTGTTCCAAAACAGCCTGAAACCGCAAGGATGGAGGCATTTGCGTTTTTCAGGCTGTCCCAATTTACCGCTGAATCTGCGAGGTAATCGTGCTGTCGGTAATCTTGTCGTCTTCTGCCAGCAGCATGGCTTTGGAGAGGACGACCGAGAGCGTGTTGTCGCCCTCAAACGGGATAAACAGCTTGTCGGATGCGTCTTTTTTGCGGCTGTCGGGTACGATGCAGAGGTATTGGTCGTCTGGCAGCATCAGGATGTTGCTGCTGCCGATGTGGATTTTGTAGGTACGCAACTTGCCCTGTACGATGAGGAAGTTGCCGTCTATGTAGGCAACCTTGGCGATTTTCAGGCGCGGCAGCAGGGTTTCCAGTACGGCTTTGCGGGTTTTGGCCACTTCGCCCAAATCGCCGAAGGAATAGCTCTGCCAGTAGCTGTAAAACGTGCCTCTCCACCGTTGTCTTCCCAAGTCGGATCGTTGCCTACGCTTGCCACGCCGACAAACAAATCGACGTCGCGCAATACTTCGGAAAACACGCGCGGCGGGATATCAATTAAGTCCAGCGCGGTGGCATGGTAATCGTCGTCCAACCGGTGAAAGCGCACTTGGTCGGTACTGACATACTGCCAGATATAGCTTTCCGTCCATGCTTCTTCGCTGTCCACTGCGTTTGCCCAAAATTGGGCGAGCAGGTTGTATTCGGGCAAATCCAACGAGACGGTTGCGTCGTCGCCGCCGTCCCACGCGCCGGCCAGCGAGCCTCTCCAGCCGCGCCCCTTGGCAAGCGTCATGTATTGGTGTTGTTTCAGGATGTGGGCGGCAAAGCGGTTACTGTATGTTTTGGTGTTGATTTCAGCTTCGGTGAGCAGATAGATTTCACGATATGCCTGTTTCAACGGCTGGCGGATTTCTTTGTCCAGCAGCAGTTGACGCCACTGGGCGATGCTTTGCTGAGTGGCGAGCGCGGGATGCCACAAGCTGACTTGCAGGCAGTCTGAAACATCGATTTGCGCGCCCGTTTCATCCACCCATGTTCCGTCCAACCACAGTGCAGCGCGACCCTGCGTATCGTTTTCGTCGCGGAAAAACTGCCATATTAGCGGGCGCGTGAGGCAGGACATCAGCCCGTGTTGCCAGTAATACTGTTCGGCGTGTTCCAGCGGTACGCGGTGTTCGGAGCGCATCATTTGGTCCAAGCGGTCGCGTTGGGCGGTGAGCGTGGTGTTGAGGTTTTTTTTGTGTGGCTTTGAGCTTTTTCAGTTTGTCGGCATGGTCGGTTTTCACGAAGGCGGGTACGGTTTTCTGCGGCGAGCCGTCGGGTTTGAACCAGCGCAGTTCGGACTTGCCTACGCCCGTTACCGCCAGACGGCAGGTGTAGCCGCCGAAGTCATAGTCGCGGCAGCCTTCCTGCAAGCCGAAACTGTCCACCGCCATGTCTTCGATTTCGTTGCGAGACACGCCCCGCTGTGCGGCGGCTTCGTCCAGATAGTTGGCAATCGCGTTCTGCGCATTGCTGAACTTAATCCGCAGGCGCAGGCGTGAGAGGCAGGCGATGCCGTCCAGCCCTTTGGAGCGGAACAGCGCGTAGAAACAGGCGTTGCCCATAGCAGCATAACGCGCGCCGAGATTGGGGATTTTGTCGTATGAATGCAGCGCAAGTTGGGTAAGAGCGGACAGGGTGGCGCTGTCATGGAAATGGCTGCACATCCACACCAGCCCTTTGAGCACGGTTTGGTTGACGCTGCAAACGGGCAGGACATGGGTGCTGTAACTGTATTCTCCGTGGGTGACGGTTTCTGTCTGCACTTCGCTGTTGCAGACAAATTCTATCCAGCCGTGTAGCATTTTTTTGAACCTGTCCGCACCCAGCCCGTCAATCAGCGTTTTGGCTTCTTTCAGGTATTTTTCGCTCGGCTTGCCCGCATTGGCGGACAGGGCAAGCGCAAGGATCTTGCTCCATACTTCCTGCTGTTCGGGCGGCAGCGCGGCAAGTTGCGGATTAGCGTATCGGGCAAACTCGTCGTCTTGGGCGGGAAAACAGGCTTCGTCGGAACCGCCCGCCAGTTCTGCCAGAATGGCAAGGTTGGCGGTAGCGGCTTTCTTGTCCCACAAGTGTTCCACAAAGACGCGGTAACGGTCGCAGGCGTTTTTCAAACAGTCTGAAAGCGTTTCGCTCGGATTGGGAAACTGTTTTTTGATTTGGTTGATTAGATATTTGAGCGGATAGTAACCCGATTCCTGCTCGGACAGCCCGTTGTCGTCTAACATAGCGGCAAAAATGCGCTGAACATCCTGCTCCGTCATGGGCAGCGTTTTGCGCGCCAGAGCCATCGCTACCGCTACACGGATGGTGCCGTAATTGCGTAACCTGTCACCGCCTTTGTTGTTAAAAACTTTATTCCATCCCCAGCCGCGTATCAAATCAATGCAGTGGATCAGGAAATCGACGCGGTATTCGGGCGCGGCTTTCTCCACTTCGGCAAAGCTGGGACAGAGTTTCAGATTTATCGCGTCGTATTTGTTCGAACGTTTTTGGCGCCATTCCTTTTCCAGTACGTCGAGAATCTGATTGAACTCGGCACGGCGGCTGTCGGAAATCTGCACGGTTTGGTTTGGGGTCATGGGACTTTCCTTGCGTATCAATGTGTTGATTATTTTGCGGTAAAGGCGGACAACGTCGGTAAGGGTTTGCTTGTCCGCACTATTCAGGCTGTATCGGGTGGCTTCGGCAAAGGCGCGGTAGCGTTGCGCGGCGGTTTTCAGGCTGCTATCCGCCCACCAGCGGCGTGAGTTTGATGAAATTGACGACCAGCCCGTCATGCAGGTACACCATGTCGTCCAGCGTTTCCAGTTGGCGGTTGTCGGCAAGGATGAAAAACGCATTTTGTTCAAAAGCTTTCAGGGCGATAGCGATTTGCTTTTCCGCGTCCACGGGCTGCGGATTTGCCCCCTTTTTGCCGCGCGATTCCTGAATTACGATGTCGCCGCGATCTGTGGGGATAACGAGGCTGTGGCGCAGCAAGGCATCAGCGGCGCGGTCGTTATAGGC
The DNA here is from genome assembly GCA_927911515.1 of uncultured Neisseria sp. Classification (GTDB taxonomy): domain Bacteria; phylum Pseudomonadota; class Gammaproteobacteria; order Burkholderiales; family Neisseriaceae; genus Neisseria. Next base: position 4,139 of record CAKMQH010000233.1, on the reverse strand, counting down.
GGCGACTTCCTGCCGCACGCGTTCGGCAATCAGCTCTGCCGCGCTGATGTGGTTGGTTCGGAACTTCAAAAACAGTTCGTGCAGCACTTTGCCGGCGAGGTTTCGATCTTGGATGGTGATGGTAGCTGCAATCATGGATGACTCCTCGAAACAGAAAACAGATGAATCATACTGTTTTTTGAGCGGTTCAGGCAGCCTGAAACAAAGCATCCTGCACTTGATAGACGCAAGTGCAGGATGCTATTTACATTTTAGTTATGTAGAAACTTTGTTTAACTTCGTTGAAGTTCACGTTTTCAGACGACCTTGTGCGGCATATATTTCCCCGCTTCGCGCAGGCTCAGTTTGGTCATTTTGTGCCGGTGGCGGTCGATAAAGCCTTGTACCCATTCGGGGTTGGTTTTGCTGTAATCGCGCAATGCCCAGCCGATGGCTTTGTTAATGAAGAATTCTGTTTGTCCCAGATTATTGCAGATGATTGTTTCCAGCAGCGCGGTGTCGGTGTGCTGTTTGCGGAGCAGTTGGTGGTCGATGGCGACGCGGCGCAGCCAGATGTTGTCGTCGGTGCTCCATGCCAATAGGACGGTGTTGATTTTGGGGTGGCGCAGGGCGATGTCGCCGACAATGCGGTCGAATACGTCGGCGCTGTCCCACCATGATTTTTCGGTAATCAGCGTTTGCAAACGCGGGATGTCCTGTGGGATCAGGTGCTGCTGCATTTTTTCAGATATTCGAGCGCGGCGTATTGCAATTCGCGGTGCGGGTCGTCCCAGCAGCGGCGCACAAAATCCCAATCGACCGGCTGTTTGGCGGCCTCTTTGAAAACGGGCGGCACAGGCGGGCAAGCTCCGATTTGCCGATGCCGAAATAGGTAAAGCGGTGTTTCATGTATGCCTGCATCGGCACGGCGCGTTCGGGGTTGGCGTGTTGTTGCAGAATGGCGAGCAGAGCGGGGTAGTCCATAGGGTTTTCCTTATTTTGGGAACGATCCTAGCCCAGGCCGTCTGAAAGGGTTTTGAATGAAGGTGCAGGCTGCTTTTGCATTTTCAGACGACCTCCACCCGCAGCGCATCCACAATCAGCTTAAACACATTCGAATGCCCACGGCGGCTGGGGTAATAGAGATAAAGCGGATCGTAAGTCATGGCGTACTCAGGCAATAGCTCGACCAGTTGTCCGGAATGGAGCGCGTCTGCGGCGATGATATGCGGCAGCCAAGTGATGCCGAGGTTGTCTGAAACGGCTTGCAGACGCAGATGATTGTTGATGGAAAAGTGCGATTTTGGTGTGAACGTAATCAGCTCTTTTTTGTATTTGAATTCCCACTGCATCTCCGTGCCGTGTTCAGCGGAGAGTTTTATGCCGATAAGGCGGTGCTGTTGCAGATCATCAATATTTTTCGGTGAACCATGTTGCGCCAAATAATCGGGCGAGGCAACCAATACCATTTTGAGCGGTGCGGAAATTGGCACCGCAATCATCTCTTTCGCTACCTTGTTACCTAACCGAACGCCCATATCAAATCCTTCTTTCACAATATCTGCCCAACGATCGTCCACCACGATTTCCAAGCGGATTTTCGGGTATTGGTTCAAAATCGGCTTTAATTTTGGATACAACACGGCTTCCGCTGCCATCGCCGGGGCGTTGATGCGAATCAATCCCGATGGCGTATTCAAAAAATCATTTAATGCATCGACTTCTTGGTTTATGGCTTGATAAAGTGGGAAAAGTTGGTCGAAAAGCTGTTGCCCCGCTTCGGTCAGCGACACATTGCGTGTAGTGCGGTTGAACAGACGCAGGTTCAGCCGCGTTTCTAAATTTTTCATGCTATGGCTCAACGCCGAAGAAGAAATCCTCAAAAGTTGCCCCGCTTTCACAAAACTCTGCGTTTGCGCCAACGTCAAAAAATAATTCAGTTCGTTAAAGTTCTGCATTTTCTCTTTAAACTCTCTTTTATTAGTGAATTTAATTCATTACATAATAAAACTAAACCCTATTTATCTCAATAAAAACAAATCATAAAATGACTGCACTTTCATGAGAGTAAACAGAAGACAATATCCGTAAATATCACATCCTTTTTTTATAAATTATTTATTCTAGGAGTAAAAATGAACATTTTATTATTAAACGGTGGTAAAGATTTCGGCCATTCTCATGGTGAGTTAAACAACACGCTTCACAAAAAAGCAAAAGAAGTTTTGACCGCACTTGGACACAATGTAAAAGAAACTGTGATTGATGCTGGCTATGATGTTGAGGCAGAAATCGAAAAATTCTTGTGGATGGATGCCGTGATTTGGCAGATGCCTGTTTGGTGGATGCACGAGCCTTGGACAGTGAAGAAATACATAGACGAAGTATTTATCGCTGGACACGGCAAGCTTTACCACAGTGATGGCCGTCATCGTGTTAGTCCAACTGAAGGCTTCGGTACAGGTGGTTTGTTGCAAGGCAAAAAACACATGCTTTCGCTTACTTGGAATGCGCCGATTGAAGCGTTCACCCGTGAAGGCGACTTCTTTGAAGGCAAAGATGTGGATGCTGTGTACATGCCTTTCCACAAACTCAACGAATTCATCGGTTTGACCCGTCTACCGACATTTACATGTAACGATGTAGTTAAAAATCCACAAGTAGAACAATACTTCGCAGACTACCAAGCACATTTGAAAAAAGTGTTTGGTTAATGATAAAACATCAACTTGAAGCGGTGGGCTTTTGCCCACCATTTTGTTAGTCGCTAATCGGCACGAAATATGGCAAATCTGTGGCGCAAGTGATTACCCGCTGGCTGGTGGAACGCGACATCATCGGGTTGGCAAAATCCACCAAACCCGAACGCATGGCGGAAAACTTGAACGTCTTTGACTTTGCCCTCAGCGATGAAGACAAAGCCGAAATTGCCAAACTGGACGGCACGTTCGCCGCCATCGTCAATCACGATACAATAGACAATTTGAAGCGCATCTCCGCGTGGAAAATGGGCGTGTAAGTGTAGCGAAAAACCATCTGCAATTCATCATATGAAAGGACAAAACATGATTAACGGGTTAGATATCGAACGTTTCCGAACTACCATGCAGCGGTTGAAAACGACCATACAAAAGGCAAGGCAGCATTACGCGCCGATTCGCGCTGGGTATCCGGCACGAAGAACGAAATCTCCGTGCGCCGCTTCCCTGCCTTTACCACAGACGAACCGAAAAACATGGGCGGGGAAAACGCCGCCCCAAGTCCGATGGAATACCTGATCGGCGCTGCTGCAGGCTGCTGCTCCATAGGTTTCGAGTTGCAAGCAGCACAGGCAGGCGTGAAACTGGAACAGTTTGAAATATCCGCAAGCGGCGGTATCGACATGGCCAAACTGTGCGGCATGGAAGATGGCTACGGCGGACTGGATAATCTGGTACTAACCGTAAAAGTAAAAGCCGACGCCGACCTTCCTACCCTGCAAAATTTCGCCGACCGCTCCGCCGCCAGCTCGCCAGTGTTGAACAGCCTGAAAGCGCGGGTAAAAGTGGTTGTCGAAAAAATCTAGACGACTCAAAAACGTTTTCTCGTTTTCATTTCGTTGAAAGCCCCTTTTCTGGACAACTAGAAAAGGGCTTAATCGCTCAAAGGAGTACATGACATGCAACAACTGCACACTCTGAAAGACATCGAACAGGCCATCGCCACACACCCTTTAGTATCACTATACATCAAAGCCCCAATCTGCGGTGTTTGTACGGTCGTGGCCGCACAGCTTGACTCAGCTTTGGCTGTGAAAGGAAATGTGTATGCCGTAAAAGCCGATATTGCTGAAATACCCGAAATGGCTGGACGTTTCCACGTGCTGACCGCACCTGCATGGCTGCTGTTTTATCAAGGCAAGGAAGTAGAACGGATGGCCCGCTTCATCCCTCAGGCACAGATGAAGCAGACATTGGCAAAATGGACAAAAGTAGCAGAAAGCGGACATCAGTAACCGGTCTATCAATGTTTCAGACGGCTGCGGTCTTGATAATGATGCAAGCGGTCAAATTTTTAAGATGATTTGCAAAACACTTAAAAATTTGACCGCTCTTTATTACGAAAAAGGTCGTCTGAAACGGCTTGCAGACTGAGATGATTATTGATGAAACGCTGTGATT
>CAKMQH010000232.1 GCA_927911515.1 uncultured Neisseria sp. | reverse complement strand
ATTCGATATTTTGGAGCAATGTTTGACGGATTTCAACCCTCTTTGTTTTGAAAGGTCGTTCTGAAACCGTTTCTAGACGACCCCTTGTTTATTTCAGCATCTCTTCGGGAATGTTGCAGACGGGAATCGGATTGACTTTGTGTTGCATGGCTTTGTGCAGGCGGGTGTAGATTTCCAAGACTTCGCGCTGCCTGCCTTCAAAATCTTCGGGACGGCGCGTACCGTAAACGCTCATCGCCCATTCGAGTTCGGGATAGCTTGCGCCCATCTGTTCTTCGTCCGTGCGTTCGGTATCCCAAAGCCCGTCGGTCGGTACGGCTTTTTGGATGGACTCGGCGATGTCCAGTTCGGCGGCAATTTGATAAATCTGCGTTTTGGTCAAATCGGCAATCGGGCTGATGTCTACGCCGCCGTCGCCGTATTTGGTGAAAAGCCCACGCCGAAATCTTCGATTTTGTTGCCCGTACCGGTAACCAGCAAACCGTTTAGCTGACCATAGTAATAAAGCGTCAGCATTCGCAGGCGGCTGCGGGCGTTGGCAAGCGCGAGCTGTTTGGCGGGGAACTCGGTTTCATCGACTTCGACATCGGCGGCAAAGGTATCGAAAGTCGGCGCAAATCCACACGCATCCCGCTGACGTTGGGAAACGCCTGTTCCAACCGGCGGATGTGTTCCTGCGCGCGGCTGACTTGGTCGGCTTTTTGGCGGATGGGCATTTCAAGCAGCAGAACCTTCAGCCCCGTCCGTGCTGCGATGGCGGAAACGACTGCGGAATCGATACCGCCGGAAACGCCGACGACAAACCCTTTGGCGTGTGCGGCGGCGGCATAGTTTTTCAGCCAGTCGGCAATATGGCGGATAACGGCTTGCGTCTGCATAGTCAGGCTCCTGATTTGAAAGGGGGAATCATACCCGATTTTGAAAGGCTGCGGCATATGGACGGGTCGTCTGAAAACACAGGTTTGGCATTGCGAAACCGATTGTCGTGTTTGCAATATTGTCGGTTTGAGGTTTTCAGAGACCTATGTCATGAGCGGTTGGCTCCCGTGTTTTAATGAGATTTTTTGTTTGACTTGTCTTTATATCGATAGATTTGCAGATTAGTTGACCTGCCGCCTTTAAAAGAATTGATTTCATAAGTAATGCCATCATACACGGCGCGTGTACTGATCAGCTCTTCATTAAGCGGCTGTTTCTGTTTAAAGGCTTCGATGTTTTGGATATGTTTGTCCAATAGGTTTTTAAACAGATTGTCCGGTTTGTTTTTATGGTCGATGGTGGAAATAATTAAATCGGGGATGGTGGTGTCTTTAAAGATCAGACCGTTATACCCAATCAAAGCATCCACGCCGTCTACCTTGTTATTGACATGATATATATCGACACCATACGGACATTCCGGATTGGCAAAGTCTTTTAAAACTATTGTTACAGAAAAAGATTTGCAAGGTAGTCAGCGGCGCTATACATGTTTTTTCTTCCCGAAATTTTTTTCAAAGATTTCATTATTGCTGTTTTCCATAAAGCCTAACTCTTGCAATTTAGGAACAATCAGTTCTTTGTTCATGGGGATAGGCAGGCGTTTAACTACCTCGAAATGCGTAGGCTCATATCGCGGGTATGCCGCAGGATCTGCAGGCGGAAGCCGAGGAGGCGTATTAAACTTATACTCGGAAGGGTGACATTCAAAATGCGGGGGCGCCGCGGTTTTAACGGCTTCTGCATTCTGCTTTCCATCTTGGGTCAAGTTTGGTTGATTACTACATGCTGCCATAACCAGCAAACCAGCCAATACCATCAGCTTTTTATGGACTATATCCATGATTTTACTTTCTTTATTTGGTCTTTGTCGTAATCAGTTATGGGCTTTCTTTAGGGTTTTATATCGATAAATTTGCAGCATTGTTTCCCTGCCTCCACCGAACGAGTTGATTTCATAGGCAATGCCATCGTATACGGCACGCGTACTGATCAGCTCTTCATTAAGCAGCTGTTTCTGTTTAAAGGCTTCGATGTTTTGAATATGTTTGTCCAACAGGTCTTTAAACAGGTTTTCAGGCTTGTTTTTATGGTTGATGGTAGAGATGACTAGATCGGGAATGGTGGTGTCTTTTAAGATAAGTCCATCGTTTCCAATCAATATTTCTACGCCGTTTACCTCGTTATTTACATGATGAATATTGATATAATATGGACATCCTTGATCGATAATGTCTTTTAAAGTGATAGTTATAGAAAAAATATTTTCATTATAGTTAACAGTATCATACATATTTTTCTTTCCGAAATTTTTTTCATAGATTTCGTTACTGCTATCTTCTATAAAACCTAACTCCTGCAATTTGGGAATAATCAGTTCTTTGTTCATAGGGATAGCGAGACGTTTGGTTTCATCTCTAAAAGCCGATTTTCTCTGTTGCGCTAAACTGATTGGTATACTTGTAACATTAGGTAAAGGTGGGGGGATTTCTGGGAGTGTATTGAATTTATTTTCGGAGGGATGACATTCAAAATGAAGGGGAGGTGAATTTTTCTGCTTGGTTTTAGCAGCTTGGACATTTTGTTTTCCATCCAGAGTTAAGTTTGATTGATTTGTACATGCCGCCATAACCAGCAGACCTGCCAATACAGCCAGCTTTTTATTGAATGTCTTCATTATTGATAACCTTCTTTGCACTTTTTCGATGTTCATCATATCCCGCTGCGGTTTGTAACAAATAAATCGGGTTTTGTGTTGGATGGAAATGACGATGAATTTTGTATGTTAGCTGGGTTGAGATAAAGGGTAAAGCAAATGGGATAAGCGGTGGAAGGTGTGTCTGAATGGTTTGCTTTGTTTAGCGAGATATAGTGGTAACTTTAAACTAGGACGGCGTTACCTCGCCTTGTCCTGATTTAAATTTAATCCACTATAAATGGCTTGATGATGCGAAAGGTCGTCTGAAAACCCGATTTGGACTTTTCAGACGACCTTTCGTTTGGGGCGGTATCAATAAACGTCGCGTTGGTAGCGTTTGTCTTCGCGCATTTCGTTGAGATAGTCTTCGGCATCGTCGCGGCTGAGTTTGCCTTGGGTTTCGATGACGTCGAGCAGGGCAGTTTCTACGTCGCGCGCCATGCGGGTGGCGTCGCCGCAGACGTAGAGGTGTGCGCCTTGTTGCAGCCAGTTCCAGACTTCGGCGGCGTGTTCGGCGATTTTGTGTTGGACATAGACTTTGCGTTCGCCTTGTCTGCTCCATGCCAAGTCGGCGCGGGTGAGGATGCCGTCTTTGCGGTAATCGATCCATTCGAGCTGGTAGAGGAAGTCATCGGCGAGGCGTTGGTTGCCGAAGATGAGCCAGTTTTTGCCGCTGTCGCCGTTGGCGGCGCGTTGCTGCATGAAGGCGCGGAAGGGGGCGATGCCTGTGCCTGCGCCTATCATGATGATGGGGGTGTCGCCGTCGGCGGGCAGGCGGAAATTGGGGTTGGGTTCGACGAATACGTGTACTTCGCTGCCTTCTTCAAGACGTTCGCCCAGATAGCCGGATGCTGCTCCGGTGTAGGTGTTGCCGTGGTGTTCGAAGCGGACGACGCCGACGGTCAGGTGGACTTCTTCGCCGACTTCGTCTTGCGCGGAGGCGATGGAGTAAAGGCGTGGGGTTTGGGGGCGGAACAGTTGGAACAGGGTTTGCGCGTCCAACGGATGGGGATGGGCGGCGAAGACGCCGACGGGCGGGGTGGCGGCAAGGTAGGCGTCCAATCGGGCTTTGTCGGCGGCTGTGGTTTTGAGTGCTTCGCTGCCGGACAACTCGGCGTATTGCTGCACGAAGGCAGGTGTGTTTTGCGTGATGTCGGCGGACTCGGTCAGAGCGGTGCGAATGTCGGTTTCGAGGTCGTCTGAAAGGCGGATTTTTTCTTCTCCACTTAATTGGTGCAAATCGAGGATTTCTTGAACCAAAGCCGAATCGTTGAGCGGGATTACGCCCAACGCATCGCCTGCCTGATAGTGCAAGCAAGAGCCGGACAGGTCGATTTCGATGTGTTCCACGTCTTTTTCGGCGGAACGGGACGTGATTTTTTGGCGGACGGACAGGGTGGCGGTATAGGGTTTGTCTTTGGTATATACAGCGCCAGCGGTTTGGTTTGTGGCTGGTGTGGCGGTAGGCGCAGCAGCTTGGGCGGCAAGCTCGGCAACTTTGGGGACGACGGCTTTGACCCATGCGTCGGCAGCGTTTTGAAACTCTAAATCGCAGATGCCCAAATCGTTCAGACGACGTGCGCCCAGTTCGGCGAATTTGGCATCAAAGTCTTTGCCCGCTTGGCAGTAATTGGGATAAGAGGAATCGCCCAAACCTAAAACGGCGAAACTGAGTTTGCCCAAATCGGGGGCTTTTTTGCCGAAGACGAATTTATACAGCGGCAGCGCTTCTTCGGGCGGCTCGCCCTCGCCTTGCGTGGATGTTACCAACAACACGATGTCTTCATCGGACAGGGTTTTGCTTTTGAATTCACTCGCGCTGCTCAACACAGCTTCTACGCCTGCGGCTTTAAGTTTGGCATGTAAAGATTCGGCAACGCCGCGCGCATTGCCCGTTTGCGAGGCGGATAAAACCAACACGCGTCGCGCGGTGGCGGCAACGGCAGGAGCAGCGGAAACCTCCAAACCGCCCGCCGCCCCTTGACTTTGCGCCCAGCAGTAGCCGGAAAGCCAAGCGAGTTGCGTGGGCGAGAGGGCGGCGAGTTGTGCGGAAAGTTCGATGGGAAGCGGGTTGGCTGGGGTCATGTCGGTTCCTTTGTGCGGACGGCAGCTTGAGGCAGAGCGTTTGCCTGCGCGGCTTTAATTGTTTGGTTGAATGGTGATTTTTTTGAAAACAGTGGTGATACTGTAAACAGGTCGTCTGAAAAACGGAAAGAATGCTTGGTTTTAATTTAATGCGATTTCGTTATATTCTGGATTGGGAGAGGGAGAAGAATGAGGGGGAGATCGGTTTCAGACGACCTTGGATTCGGATTTCAAGTGCAACACTAGTGTATCAGTGGTTTGAACAGATTCAAGAATAAAACACTTGGCGTTTCGTAGCCAAGTGTTTTTCTTGGCCGGTGGTTCAACTCATCTC